>JANJUO010000561.1 GCA_024710535.1 bacterium | reverse complement strand
TATGATTTTTCTGATAATGATATTCATAAAATTCAAGATATAGCAGATAATAAATATTCCACTTGGGATTGGAATTTTGGCTATCAAGCAAAATATACTTTCGAAAAAATGATACATACAGATGGAGGAAATATCGAATTTCATTTGGCTGTTGATAAGGGGGAAATACTCGATTGCAAAATTTTTGGTGATTATTTTAATACATTAGAAACATCCGATATTGAAAATGCTCTTAAAAATATTCTTCATAGAGAAGATGCAATTCGAGATGCATTGCAGAAATTCAAAATTGATGATTATTTCAAAAATGTTTCTCTTGATGAAATTGTTTCGGGCTTATTTTAGCTTATAATAAAAGGGACGAGGGACGGAGGAAATGGGACAAGGGACGGAAGGAATTGAGATGTGGGCAAGAGGAAATTTTATAGTTCCGCTTTTGTTACAACAGAGAATAGAAGTAGCTTTAAATGGTCAACTTGAGAAAAATCAATTAGTACTCAAAAAAAAGCCCAACAAAATTTGTTGGGCTAAATTATTTAATTCATACTGAATAATTATTAGTTACCGCAAGAAAGATTTTTACATTCTTTAGTTTGGTCCCAATAAGTATAGCCAGTTTTTGCTTTCATCAATTCAATAGCCATTCCTTGCATACCAAATGACAAAGATTTTGCATTATAGCCTAACAATCTTAAATATGCTGCCATATAAGCACTTGTTTGACCAGTATAGCAATAAATAACGATTTCTTTATCAACTGGTAAAGTTTTGAGTAATTTATTGAAATTCAATTCATTATCTGCAGGAATATAGTTAATTGCGCCAGGAAGATGACCAAAATCATCATATTGTGCTTTTGGCCAATAATTGATGATAAAGTAGTTTGAAGGATTAGCCCAAACTGTAGTAGCAGTAATAGCACAAGCATCAGCGCCAGTAGTTGAATAGCCTTTTTCGAATAAATATTGTGCTCTTGCGTCAGCAATTTCAGCAGCAGTTTTTTTGCCAGTAGTTAATGTAGGCATAACTGTTCCCATTGCTGGTTTTTCTTTGACATCTTTTACAAGCATTGTAGCATTGTCATTTTTAACTGCTGCATTCAAACTGCCTACAAATTTGTCTGACCATGAAGCCATACCAAATTTCAATGATTTAACATTTGCATAGCCCATTGAACGTAATAAAGAAACTGCATAACCTGCTGATTGACCTGTGAAACAAGTAACAGCAACTAATTCTTTAGCTTTGATTGTTGCATCATTTGCTTTGAAATAAGTATATAAATCTTTCAAAGGCATATAAATAGCACCTGAAATATGGCAAACTTTGTAAACTGAGTCATTTCTGATGTCAATAGTTAAAACTTTTGTTGGGTCAGCTTTGATTTTTGCATCAAGATCAGTAGCAGTGATAATCTGAGCTGCAAGTGGATATCCAGCGTTATCTGCAAAATATTTTGCAAGAACTTCTGATTCTACAATTGTAGGTTCAGTTGTGGTGTCGTCTGAGCAAGATGCAACAAACATAACCATAGCGAGCATGGCAAATAATTTACCAAACATTTTAAAGAAATCTTTCTTCATTTGAAAACTCCAGAAAAAATAAAAAAAACAAATTTTAAAAAATATAAATAAAAAAAAAACAAATAAAACTATTTTACGCCCCAACTTGATGGTAATTTACCATCAACTGTAATACCTTCTGTGGCTTTCATTTCCCAATCATATAAATCAGACTTGAATAAATACAATGATTTATTTTTGTATTCTTCGCCTTCTTTTACGATATGGCAATTTTCATAACATTTTTTGCCTTGACCAACAGCAGTTCTTGTTGTCCATTTCAAAATATTATGTGGTGTTGTATAATTAAAAGTTGGTACTGCTTCAAAATTAGCATATTGTGGAACACCATATAATACCCAATTGTCAGGAGCAGCAAGGGTTCTACGAACTAATGCAATATTGAAATCTTTTTTGATATTCTTAATTGGATTCATCGCCATTTTGAATTCAAGATGTGAAGTAATTCTTGCACCTTCGCCACCGATATGACAACTACCGCAAGTATTATAATTTTGTGAATGGCAAGTATTACAACTTAGATTGCTCATGTGAACACTATGATAAGAATTGCTTGATGAAATATCCTTATGACAATCAGTACATTGTGGTAATGATGGAACTTCGAATCTTGTGTTATGCTTCAAACCATCATCGCCATGAAGTTCATCTTTTGAATGGCAACTAATACATGTGTAACCAAGTTTTGTTCTATGAACATCTGCTTGCGTTCCGGATGCCATTCCAAGGAATGCATGACCGCCACGTGAACTATGGCAAGTGATACAAACACTGTAATAATCTGGTTGTTTAGAGAAAATGTGTGATTTAGCCAATCCGCCACCACCTGCTTGTGGACGAACAACGTGACACTCACCGCAAGAAGCATGGCAAGTTGCACATTTGCTGTTGTAGCCCTTGATTTGATGAGCAGGAAGTTTATCAAAATCCTGCGATCCAGCTAATCCGCTACGAAGAGTAACTTTTCTTTTTTGTCCCCAGCCATTAAAATGGATACTATTCTTGAATTTTGAAGTAATGCTTGAATGGCATTGTCCGCATTTTTCTTCATGAATAGTTGATGGATGAGCAACGAAATTGCCACTATGAGCAACATTTTTGTCACCGGTTTTATCAACACCGTTGTGACATTGTGTACATGCTAACTTACCATGAGCAGTTGCTTTGTACGTTTTGAAATCATCGCCACCCATAAAAACTCTGTCATAAGGTTCAAAGTGTGGCGCTTCTCCACCGCAACCACCATTAGCGGCAGATGTGTCGGGTGAATGTACTTCTTTTAATTTTGAATAGTTAGTATGGCATCCTTCACAAGAATTAAAACTTGTTGTGCTTGTGTCTGGTGTATTTGTATCATCAGAACATGCTGCAATACCAAATATGAACAAAACTAATCCGATTAATAATAGTTGCATCTTTGTCATAGATGGAACTCCTAAAATTTTTGAAAAATTATTAAAAAAACTAATTATTTTCTAAGCTATCAGCCCATTTTCTTAATGCTTCAAAGAAAAATTTCATACTATACAAAACTTCATCTTTGTTTTCTGCTGGTAAATAATTGATTATGTCTTCATGAAGAGCGATATAATCAGCTATTACTTTTTCAATAAACCCGCTTGCACCTTTTGCAAGACTTACCTTGATGACTCTTCTATCTTTCTTATCTGCTTCACGTTGAATAAATCCTTTAATTTCTAAAGAATTTAATAAATGTGTAATTCTACCTTGGCTCAAATTCATTTGAATAGCAATTTCTTTTGTATTCAAAACAGGGTTGTTACGCAAAAATCTCAAGCATCTGAATTCAGTTGGTGTAAGTTCTCTCTGTGCTGTAAAAAAATTTTCCTTGATTTGGCAAAATTTTTCCATTTGAAAAGTAAGCGCCGCCATCAGCTTCGCTTTGTCTTCTTCCTTAAAATTAACTTCTGAAAATTCCATATCGCACTACATCATATAATTCAAAAAATTTACTTTACCTTATGAATAGTTTAGTATATAAATTATATTTGCAAACTATTCACATACTAAATTAACAAATGTTTGTATAGTGTGCAAATTATTTTTGCATATTTTGTTATTATTTTGACATATTTTAGTATATCATTGTAAAATATTGTTACATGTATTGCAATATTAAGTTACACTAAAAATTAGTTTAGTCTATAAAATAAATTTAAATAGGGATTATTTTGTCATAATATTATCCTTGTATAATCGAATATTTTTTTATATTTTTACATTTTTAATAATAATTACAAGCGAAGTTTTTATGAATAAGTTATTATTTTTATCAATATTTACATTATTTGCATCAAGTTGCTCGAATATAAACGAGCCCAGCGATCAATTTGCAAATAATTGCATTGAGTCCAGAATATTTTTTGGATTATCTTCAGGCGAAGGAATGGTTACTGAAAGTCAATGGAATGACTTTGTTAGGAATGATGTTGTTAAATATTTCCCAAGTGGTTTTTCTGTAATTGACGTTAATGGATATTTTCGTGAATGTGACACATGCGAAACATATTCAGAAAATTCAAAAATGCTGTTGGTGGTTTATTCTGCAGACTTATTTCAGGAAAATATAAAAAAAATAGAACAACTTTCTGATTATTATTTGAATAAATTTAATCGTCCGGTTGTTCTAATATCTTCAGATGAAGTAAATTGTGATTTTCATTTCAAAAAATAAAAAAAATTAGAATTTACTTAAAGCTTCTTCTTTTGTTTGGCAAATAGTAATAACTGTATCAATTTTGAGAATCGAAAGCAAACTTGATACTGTGGAATTTGCACCAAATAAAACAACTTTGTAATTCAAATTATGCTTTTTTGCATATTCTTCAAGATTGTTGTTAGCAGTGATTATCGAGCCAATTCCGGCACTATCGATATAATTAACAGACGATAAATCAATAGCAAAAAACTGTGATTCGTTAAATTTTTGCTCAACTTGCTCCCTAAACGAAGCCACATGTAAATTAGTAAATTTTGGCTCGAATATTTTTACCAAAGATACATTATGTAATTTTTCAAAACTTAGTTCCATAATTTTTTCCGATATTAAAAAAAGCAAAATTAATAAAAATAATTGAATTATTTCTTCTTTAACATAAGATCATACAAATAATTTTTTTTCAGTGTTGGCTTGTCTTTATGTGGAAAAACTCCGCCGCTTATTTGGCGGACATCTTCAACCGAATAAAATGCATTTGGATTATGTTTGTTAATCAGTTCTTGAACTCTTTGTAGATCAAATCTTTTTATTACCATAAATATCACTTTTACATCGCCATTTTTGCCATGCCCATCTACAACTGTAACAGA
>JANJUO010000536.1 GCA_024710535.1 bacterium | reverse complement strand
GTAGCACTTCTTGGCACGAACAGCCCCCAATGGGTCTGCTCATTCCTGGCCACCCACTGCCTTGGGGCCATCGCAGTACCCCTTCTGCCCGACTTCACCGCGCCTGAAATAGCCAACATCCTTGAGCACAGCGGAAGTAAGGCAGTACTGGTCACCGAAGGCCTTATGCCAAAACTCAGCGGGACTGACCCCCAGTCGATCCGGATTCTCAGCCTTGAGACAGCCGGAACACAAGGACTCATCAGCGACTGCAAGCATCATATCCCGGAACCAGGCGACCTAGCTGCCATCATCTATACATCAGGAACCACCGGCCGCTCAAAGGGAGTCATGCTCACTCATGCCAACATTTGCCACAATGCTTACCAGGGCAGCCTTATCCAGCCCATTGTTCCGGAAGACAGATTCCTGTCCATCCTTCCACTTTCCCATACGCTGGAAAATACCCTCAGCCTTGTATTGCCACTGATGTTCGGCGCCAGCGTGAGCTACCTGCGCAAACCACCCACAGCCAGTGTGCTGCTGCCAGCCCTCAAGAGTGTGCGCCCTACTATCATGCTCACTGTTCCCCTCATCATCGAAAAGGTCTTCCGCAACAGCGTCCAGCCAAAGCTTCAGAGTAAGGCTCTCATGCGGACACTCTACCGCACCCGAACATTCCGCCGCATCCTGCACCGCGTCGCTGGCAAGAAACTCTACCAGACATTCGGTGGCGCTCTCCGCTTCTACGGAATCGGCGGAGCCAAACTGAATGCCGAGGTTGAACAATTCCTCATCGATGCCAAATTCCCATACGCCATCGGTTATGGTCTGACCGAAACCTCTCCCCTGCTGGCCGGAGCAACCCCGGGCCATACCAGGCTGGAATCAACCGGACCGGCAATTCCCGGCGTCGAAATAAAGATACACCAGCCCGATGCCAACGGCCTCGGCGAAATATGGGCCAAAGGGCCCAACCTTATGCAGGGATACTACAAGGAGCCTGAGATCACCGCCGAAGTGCTGACCCCCGACGGCTGGTTCCGGACAGGCGACATGGGCTGCTTCGACAAGGACGGCTACCTATTCATCAAAGGCCGTTCGAAAAGTCTGATTCTTGGCGCATCCGGCGAGAATATCTATCCCGAGGACATTGAGTTCATGATCAACAATTTCAAGCACGTGGTTGAGTCGCTTGTCGTTGAACAGAAAGGCAAGCTGGTCGCCCTGGTTCATTTCAACCGCGAGGAGATCGAGGAGAAATACCGCCATATCAAGCACGAAGTAGTTGATTATGTGGAACATAAGATTGATGAACTGAAGCGGGAGCTGAATGGCTATGTCAACTCCCGTGTCAAGAAATTCAGTCGCATCCATTCAGTCGAACACCACCCGGAACCTTTCAAGCGCACTGCCACACAGAAGATCAAGCGCTACCTCTACGAGGAAAAGAAGGAGAACAAAAGCAAGTAGTCTGGACATTCCACCCGGGTATCCATAAGCATATCTCGCATTTTTACTTTCTTTGCGGCCTGATGAGGGAGCAAAGCCGCATAACATACTGCAGCAGGGCGCTTTACAATAGCCTCGCCCTATTGCTCTTCCTGCTTATTGCTTTTCCCAGCCCATTTCATAGCACAGCTCAGAGCGACAGCGCCACGAACCACACTATGAGCGCAGCCGACAGCATGTACGAGGATATTGCCATCCTCGTTGCCTTCCCCGACCTCCAGATTCCACTTACCGAGCGTTTCGGCCTTGCCAACATTTTCGCCCAGATGCTCGACCGCGACAAGGACTGGCATCTGCGTGTCGGACATGCCGGCATCATCATCATCGACAGGAGCAGCGGGGCAGCCTGCTATTACGACTTCGGGCGATACGAACACCGCATTCACGAACTGGGCGAACGACCTCACAATCATGGCATTACACGATGTTCCTCTGACCTCGAAGGGTTATCCCTGCCCCAGGCACTCTTCGCCGGCGCGGAGCTGACCAATGCCAGAGAATTGCTGAGCTCTCTTCGCCTCAACCAGGCAATCGCCACCTACGGACGTATCACAGCAGCAGTCTATCCAGGATTGTCGTACGAGGCCATGCAAGCTTACGCCGACGACCTTAGCGCCAACGGCTACCTACCCTATGGCGCTCCATTCTTCCAATACTGCAGCCGTTTCGCCCGCGAAGTAGCCGAAGCCGGCGGCGCCAGTTTCAACCTCTTCATCTACACCGGCCAGCAAAACGTCAACGCCACCCTCCGCCAAAACCCCGGAACCGAAGAGATAGAGGTTAAGTGATCGGTGATTGGTGAATTGTGATTGGTGATTGGATTCCTGAATCCTGATTCTTGATTCGTGAATCAATTTGTGATTGGATTTTTGATTCCTGATTCGAATTTTGTCCGCCGCGGCGGAGTTGAATGCTATCCGACTTCACACATCCTATCAACCCCGAAGGGGTGTCATAATACTAGACGAATACGGAATAATACGCGATATTATCAAACCCCGAAGGGGTGACATCATAATAGAAAATGATTTGTTTGTCGTGAACGGAATCGCGAATCTGGAT
>JANJUO010000521.1 GCA_024710535.1 bacterium | reverse complement strand
AATGCAAACAATTCCCTATCCATAAAACATAAAGATATACATTTTTACCTCGCAATATTAAATGGTTTGTTTGTGATAATTGTTGGGCTCTCGAAGCGAATCATATAGTTTCCTGAACTCAATTTGCTTAAATTTATCGTGAATTCATGCGTTCCAACTTCAGAGATAGCATCAAATAAAGTCATAACAATGCTTCCTGATAAGTCAACAACAGATATTTTTGTTTGTGATTTCTCAATAAATCCAACATTCAATTTTGCAATTTCATTAGCAGGATTAGGAGTGATGCTAATAATTCCTCCTTGATTTGTATTGAAATCAATCAATCTACTGCCACCATCTTTGCAAATGTCGCTTAATTCGAATAGTCCATTTTTCAAATCAAAATGAACGTCAAAACTATCAGTTGTTGCATTTTGCAATACTAAACCGCAATGTTCGGCATTTCCTAAACCGGCTTTGAATTTAACTTTTGCAATTATTTCATTTATAGGATTTACGTCAATTCCTTTGAATTCAATAATTCTTGATTTTTCTTCGAATTTTGCATTTGGAAAATCTATTGGCTCAAGTATTGTTGAATTAAATTTTAGTTCAAAATCAATTTTATTGATTCCGGCTTTTTCGAAATTCTTCTTGTTTTTAATATAAATTGGAATTTCTATGAATTCACCTGTATTGCAGGCGCCACTTCCTGCTTCGAGTTGAGCAAATAGGTTTGTAGTATTTAATTGAATCTTTATTGAGTCGATATTTTCGCAAGGTTCGGCTCTGAATTGCAAATAAATTTCTTCATTGATTTCTTTATTTGGAGAGAAAATAATCGGGATTTGAATTTTATCATTTCCTTTAATTTTAATCGGAAAAATATTTTGATTAATTTGTAAATAATTTGGCAATTTCAAATAATCGGCAAACAAAGTGATTTCTTCTGATGTAAGATTCTCCAAATTAATAAAAGTTTCTTTTGATTTGCCGATATAACTTGTTATTTCAATGTCATCTCCATAAAATTCTGATTTGGTAACTTGTCCGGTTATGGCAATATGCTTTTCTATCATACAAATTGTATCTATTATAGTAATGATTTCAGCTATATTAAACTTCTCCGATTTCCCTGTAAAATCAAATTCAAGAGAAATTTCTTCATCAATATTCAATTCAAATTCTTCATAATTAACATTAATAAATTCCGGTAATTTCACCATATATTTATTGGAAAGTGTTCCTGTATTTTTAATTTTAAGCGATAAGTTGGCTTTTTCGTTCAAACATAAATTTCCAATTTCCCATTTATTTTTATCTAATTCAGAATTAACAATTTCTTTATTTGCAATTATTTGATATAAATATGCTGTATCATTAATGGAATTATTGAAGATCCGCAGAAGTGTTTTTCTTGTTCCAGACGATTTTGGAGCAAATATATATTTCAAAGTATATATCGTATCGGTATCAATTATAATATTTTTTTGATCGCCAACAATAGAAAATTCATCGGGATAATTATCAAATACAAAAGAAGAAATGGTTAATGGAGAATTTCCTTTGTTTGAAATAATTACTGAATCGAGATGAACTTCTTCGCAAATTAGATTGATTACTTTCGAGGCAGAAGTACTTATTTGTGCACCTTTTTGCTTACCTATTCCAAATAATTCCACATTTGCTGGGCTTCCCGGCTTATCATGATAAAATTGAAGAACTCCGCTTTTGGCGCCAATTGTTTTCGGTGAAAATCTTAATTGAGTAACAACAGAATCTCCGGGATTCAAAACAAATGCTGTATCGACCGCACCCGAACTATAAATAAAATTATCAAAAGAAGGCACCCCAAACTCGGTTTTATTGATTTTTATAGAACTTTTTCCAACATTAACGATAATTGCTTTAACCAAAGTATCTTTGAATTCACTTACAAATACCGAATCAAAATCAATTATTGAAGGAATAATCTTAATTGATTCCTCTACACCTTCGCCAAAAATACTTACACTCTGCTTCATCTTATTGAAATAAACATCAACATAAGCATTGTATTTTCTAACTTCATCTGCAATAAATCTAAATTCAACATCCCATAAATTTAGTGGTTTCAATTTTGTTGATTCATTACCCGAAACTATTTCAAAATATTTGGCATCTTTACCTGAGATTGAAATCGAATCGATAGAAACCACTGCCGAATCAATATTTTTGATAAAACCGCTAACTAAAGAATCTCTATATGTACCAATTGGAATAATTCCCATATCAATACTATTTGATGCAATTCTTGGGAAAACAATCTTCCACTCAAAGTCCGAAATATCATCTTGCATAATATTTGACTCGGGCTCCCAGATTTTAATTGTTCCATCTGCCGAACCGGTTAGAAAATATTTTGAATTTTCAATTGAAGATACTTCCCTAATCAATTCGTTATGAACTCTGAATGATTCTTTGAATGTACCTAATCTATAAAAATACGACAAATTCAAGTTATTTCCTAAAAGCAAATACTTATTGTCATTACTCCAAATTGTTGGCTCAGCGCCCCCTCGAATGTCGCGAATAATTCCAGTGCCAAAATCTATTAAATGATTAATTGCTCCCACAACAATTTGTTTGCCATCATCACTAAACATTACATTGCTGTATGTTCTTGCAAAACTTGTAAATAATTTAACTGGTTCATTGAAATTATCAATTTGCCATACTGCAATATTAAAATTATTATAAGTTCCAACAATGTGTTGTCCATCAAAAGACCAATCGATTGCGATAGGCATTGCATCTTTATGATTAAATGCAGTAAATTTATAAATTTTCTTCTCAAAAGGGAATTTCATTTCAACAACAACAATCTCTACCCCATTTGTATAAGCCAAATGCGTACCTGCAGTATTCCAGACAATTGATTGCTTTGAGTTTGTGGTTGCAATAGCAGAATAAATTGTATCCATTTTTGCAATATCATAAACAAAAATTTTATTGTCATCACCACCTGCCGCCAAAAACTTACTATCAGAATTCCATTTTATTGATCGAATTGCTTTTTTATGATAATAGAACTCTTTTAGAATTGTATCAGCAGGAACCAGCCAAAGTTGGAGATTGAATCCACTGTTTAGTGCAACGTATTCCAAACTTGGGCTTGCTGTTGCAATATTGTTATCAAAATAATAATTTGTGGTATTCCTAATGATTTTATTCGTATTAAAATTATAAATCAAAGATTGGTGATTATCTGTTCCAATTGCAATTTGATTAATAGTTTTCGAATAATCGCCAACCGGATTTCCATATAAAATTTCGTCAAATCTGGCTGTTTCAAACCAATCGCTAATTCTCATTATTGATGTATGAGTATCATAGATAAGTGCAATAGCATCATCTCCGGCAAAAGCAATGTCCTTGGATTTGTATTCGTTAATTATTTTAGAAATTTTGAAATCATAAATAAAGAATTCGCTTGCAATCAGATTATCATCATTCCATCTTAATTTGTAAATTGGCAATTTATAACTAATATAATCAAATAATGAGAAGTCAGAATAGTTGAAAACTGTAATTGTATTAGAATTGTCAGAAATTGCAAAATGCAAGCCATCAGGAGAGAACACAATATTTCTTGGAGGATTTGGAATATTAGTCAATTTTTCAACTTCAGTCCAATTTTCAGTTTCATAAATATATACTTTTAAATCTTTGCCGCCAAAGAAAAGATATTTTCCGTCAGGCGAAAATTCAACAGTATAGAAATCATTTTTAAAAGGAAACTTCTTCTCAGGATTTCCTGTTTCGGTATTCCAAACACGCATAAATCCATCACCTGCAGAGGCAATATATTTACCATTTGGACTGAATGCCAAATCATTAACAATACCGGTATTATTGGCAATTTTCAGCAATGCTCTACCATTCAAAGGATCTCTGATAGTTATACCATGAGAGCCGCCATAAGCCAAACGAGTTCCGTTTGCATTATATTTAACAACATTTATCTTTCCTTCTCCAAGAGAAAAAACAGGATAAATTTCTTCATCAGAGATTTGAGTTGCTTTCATTAGGCATTGATTGCTTGGAGTATTGGGAATATTATTCCAATTATACGATAAATTACTTACTCCATTTGCAACCGGAATCCACGAATAACCTTTGTCTGTACTATATTCCAAATTTACCTTATCATCACTTGTAATGCCCGTCCAAGAAACAATGGTATCCGAGCCAACAGCAAACACTTCACCACCATTCGGATGTGTAACTTTAAGTGTTTTGATTTTTGGTTTCGCATTAAATTTGCCGCCGCTAACTATAATAGAAGTAGCACAACTTGGGTCTTTGAATTCAATATTCGAAAAAGTATAAACAGTGTCGCTTGGCTCATAAGTTAAAGTGAAATAAAAATTATTTCCCTGCTTGATTTTACCGCCTGTTGGAGAAATCGAAAAATCTTTATGAGATGATTGAATTGAATAAATATCAAAATCACCCTTTTCAGCAAATAATTTTATTGTAGTATCTCTTTTTGAACCAAGAGGAACAAATCCAAAATTAACCGAACTCGGAGTAATTTTTATTGACTTCAGCAAATCTTTGGCAACAGAATAATTGAAATCTTTACTCAATTTAATATTATCTTTATTGAAATTAATAATTCCATTCACAGATGATAATAATTGATTGGGATTTGAGCAAAAATCTTCGCTTTCCCAAACAATTTTGCATGGATTAACTTTCTGGATTGAACGCAATATCTCCATATAAGTTGATAAGAGTTGGTCTTTCGATCGAATATTTTCTACCCATTTCCCGCCTGTTTGATTGGCAACTTCCTTGAGTTGATATGGGCAAAGCATATCCAAAGTAATAGCATAAAACTTGATTCCCTGGCGATTACATTCTTCTATCACCTTTTGATATGTATCAAGTTTGGCAATTCCATCGGTGAGAAAAACAATAGATTTCTGATATTTTGCTTTGCTAATCATATTCAAGGCACCGGTATATGTGTTCCAAAGAGCGGCTTCATAATTTGTGCCACCATTTGGTCTGATTGTATTTAATTTCGAAATTAGCAAATCTTTATCATTTGTAATATCTTGAAGAATCGAAGAGCCGCCACTGAAAGTAACAATTCCACATTCAGAAGACGGCAGATTCATCATATTTATCCACAGTTTTGCGGCTTCTATAGCATTAAGCATTCGTGAGCCACGCATCGATCCTGAAATGTCAATAGTCAAAATAGTTGAAATAGGCGAAGCTATTTCCGAATCTTCGCAACTTACTTCAATAATTTTCCTTTTCATTCCCATTTCGGTAATAATGAAATTATTGATATTCAAATCAGTAATTGCACTATCCTTACTCTTCATACCCAAAAATGAAGCACTCATAATTGGGAATAATGAATTATTAATACCAAAAAGAACTAATTCTTGTGAATGAATTGACAATGAAATAAAAATATATATCAAAAAAAACAATGTAGTTTTTTTCATAATTTTCCCCTAAAAAATTACGTTTTTCAGAATACAAATTATTGATTTTTAATAAAATAAACAAATTAATATTGATTCATTTTACATATTTATTTTATAAAATTAATTCTTCTTCATTTATGGGAAATTTTTAACAAATTTGAATTCAAAATTTGAATTTTATGCTAATACTTCGTAATTTACTATTTGATTTTGTATGAATTTTCAAAAAATAATTTTGTTTAAAAATTGTATTTTTTATACATTGAATTGGGAGTTGCTATGTCATCACATTTTACTCATTGGGACAAAGAGTCTCTTTATGACTCAATAAGAGAACTTGCATTTGCTTTCCAAAAAAGCAGAATTTTATTAACTGCTATGGAGCTTGATATCTTTTCAGTTATCGGAGATGCCAGCAAAACTGCTGAGCAGGTGGCAAGTGAAATAAAATCAGATGTTAAGGCAGTCGGAAAATTATTGAATGCTCTTTGCGGTCTTGAATTAATCAATAAGAACGACACCAAATATTCTGTTTTACCAGAAACTCATAAGTACTTGGTTAAAGGTAGCAAAGAATATATGGAAGATTTGAAATTTTACTCGAATCTATGGGATACTTGGAGCAATCTTACTGAAGTGATTCGTACGGGAAAACCATTCCAATTCAATGCTCTATATGAAAAAAGTGATGAATGGATTCAAGATTATTTTAATTCTTTCCATTATAAAACCAAACAAGAAGCCGATGAAATTATTAAGAATTTGAAATTCAAAAATGTTTATAATTTGCTCGAACTTGGCTGTGGCTCTGCTCAATTAACAATTGAAATCTTAAAAGCAAATCCACACATAAAAGCACATGTATCCGACTTGCCGGTGATGACAAAATTAACAAAAGAAAATATTTTAAAAGAAGAGATGACCGATAGAATAGAAATATCAAGTGGTGATTTTTTCCAAGAACCAATTGGAAAAAATTACGACATGATAATCTTATCCAATGTTATTCATGAATATTCTGTTTTTGAAAATATTAATTTGATGCATAAATGCTATGAAGCACTAAATAAGCAAGGGCAAGTTGTGATCATTGAAAAAATCATCGATGACGACCGAACAAAGCCGGCAAATTCAGTTTTTTATTCATTGAATATGCTTTTGAACACCAAAACCGGAGATACATATTCGGAAACAGACCTATGGATAATGCTAAAAGAAGCATGGTTCAAAAATGTTATTAGAATTGATACCGAATTTGATACATCCATTATGATTGGTATAAAATAGTAAATATATGAATTTTTTTGTTTGATATTAGGTAATAATATATTAAATTAATTTTTTCATTTATTAATATTTTTAAAGATTGATTGTGATTGGTAATTTTGTTGCAAACGAACAAATTGTTGAAATAATTTTGAAAGAAGTTGAAAAATTATTCAAAAACAAAGGTTCAATTATTGCTGTTTCCGGTGCAACCGGATTTGGCAAATCATTAATGATTTCTGAATTGATTCAGCATTTTGCAGAGTCGGACAAATTTATCGTAACTTTTGCAGAAGGTCATTCTCCTGTTGGGAATATGAATATTGGCAATCTTCAGCCATTATATATATTTCAACAGGTTTTGGACAATTTAATTAAAGATTCAGCAAACATTAGTACCAAGAAAAAGCAACTTGCCATTCAAATTGGATTGAACGCATTATCGGCTGTTCCAATTTTAGGGGAAGCACTTTATTTTTATAAAGAAACAAAGCGTGATATTGAGAAATATGCCACAGGTGGCAAATTCAACCAACAATCTCAAGAAACTCTTAAGAAAATCACAGAATATACAAAGAAAAAACCATTGGTTATTTTAATTGATGATATGCACTTTGCTGATGCCGAATCGGTAAAAGCTCTTGATGAATACTTTCTTAAAATCACACAACATTTGCCAATTTTGATTATTTTCACTTATAAACAAGAATTTCTCGATACGAATATTGGTCCAATGCACTCGTTCATCAAGAATAGCGCAATTAATAACAGCATTATTGATATTGAATTAGCATATATCAAATTGAAAGATGTTTATACTTTAGCAAAAATTCATTTCAAAAATTATATAAAAAATGATGAGTTTGAAGAGTGGATATTTGAGCATTCTTATGGTAATCCGGGCATTTGCTCCGAATATTTGAGATATTTCAGCGAGAATTCACCTTTCGATATAAACGGAAATCTGATCACAAATTTCAAAGGTAACGAATTTTTGCCGGCATCAGTTCAGCAGGTATTCTCTCAACATATTGCAAATTTGAATGAAGAAGACAAAAATATTTTATCTATTTGCAGTGCAGAGGGAATTGAATTTAGTGCGGCATTGGTTTCTCGATTGCTTAATATGGATATTTTGACAACGATAAAAAGGTTACGTTCAATTCAACAGAAAACCGGTTTTATTAAAAGTTTGGGTGCTTCTAATACATATTATGGTATCAAAACTACCAAATACAAATTTACTCAAACATTTTATCATTCATTTTTCAAAGATTTACTTGAATTTGAAGAAAATGCTTCAATTCATGGTCAAATCAAACATTTCCTAAAAGAAATATTCGATAATTCAAAATCCGAAGACTTAAAGGAACAACTTGCCCCTTATATTGCCGCTCACAGTTCAGCCTCGGGAGACAGCCAAACAACAAACGAGATGCTTTTGATTACTGCAGAAGCGGCTCGCAAAGCCGGTAATGACGAACTTATAAAATCAGTTTTTAGCGGAATTACAGATTTGCAAAACACTGAAATTCAAGAATTAGATGATACAAGCAAGAATTTTATCGAAAAGCTCAAAAATTCACTAAATTCTGATGAAAAATCTGAATCGAAAGATGGCAATGGTATCTCAGCCGATACTTTACTCGACAACAGCATTGTTGATTTTCAAATGATTCGCAAAGTGATTGTAAATGAATTCAATAATGGAAATATTGATATTGCTCTTGACAAAGCCGAAAAATATTATGTCGAGCAAAAATCCAATCTTACAAGTATTCAGATTGCACAGCTTGATTGCCTTATTGCAAAATGCTTGATGTCGAATGATCAAATTGATAAAGCAGTTAATTTTCTAAATGAGGCAGAATCATATATCAATGAAACTCCGGACTTATTCACCTCTTTTATTGTATTTAATAGTTTGGCACAATTGAAATTCCTTCAAAATTCTATTTCAAGTGCGGATAATTATTTGGGAAAAGCTGTAAAAACAGCAATGTATCTACCTCAGGAGTTGAAATTGATGGCTTTGGCAAATCTGTCAATCCTTACTAAAAAGCAAAATTTCTCAAAAGCAGAGCAATTCAAATCTGCAGTTCAAAAACTATCGAAAGATTTAAAATTCAAAAAATTTCAAAAGGAATTCGAGCAAATTTACGCCAATACTTAATCTATGAATAGTGAATTTAAAGCCAAATTAATTAACGAAGCCAAAAATATTGGCTTTTTGGATATAGGATTTGCCAAATTCCAATTATTATCTTCAGAAATTCAGCATTATAAAGAGTGGATTTCAAAAAATTATAATGCAAATATGCAGTGGATGGACAAGAATTACGATAAACGCGAAGATGTTTCCCTTATTCTTGAAAATTGTAAAACGGTGATTGTTTGCTTATATAATTATTTTACAGCTCCAAAATATCCAAATGATTCAGAACTTAAAAACAATGCAGGCAAAATCTCGATGTATGCATTGGGAGATGATTATCATGACATTGTTATAGAAAAATCAAATCAACTTGAAGAGTTCATTCACAATTTTTTTCCTAATTCAAAAACCAAATCTTATGTTGATACAGGTCCAATTATGGAAAAAATTTGGGCTGTTAAGTCAGGAATTGCTTGGCAAGGAAAAAATAGTTTGGCAATAAGTAGGAAATTTGGCTCTTATTTTTTCATTGGTATAATTCTCACTGATGTTGAAATTGAGCCCGATATTGAAATGAAAGACTATTGCAATAAATGTTCAAAATGTATATCCGCATGCCCAACCAATGCTATAATTGCAGATAAAATTGTAGATTCAAATCTATGTATTGCATATAACACTATTGAGCTCAAGCCCGCTTTTGAGATTCCTGAAG
>JANJUO010000516.1 GCA_024710535.1 bacterium | reverse complement strand
ATGCATCTTTATCAATGTTGCCGGATAGAAGCCAAGTTTCGAAATCTTTGCCATTCATTCGTAAATGATATTTGGATAATTCCAATGGTTTTTGAGAATAGAAATATGGGGCATAACTTTTGAATCCAACATTATGAACATAAACATCTTTCCCAACAAATTTTTTATAGAAATTAATTGGGGTTTGCTGAAGAAAAAGTTCAATTTTCGGAGTCATCAATGGCAAAAAAAGCATTATTGTAATCGCTGTTCCGGCAAATAAACTTATAAAAGCATTTGAGAATTTTCTCTTATAAATAAAAATTGAAAAAATAATCAAAGAGAAAAACAAAACTGCACCCGTAATTTGCTCGAATCCAAGCCATTCAACAGGGGTTTGCATAAGTGCATTTGTGAATTTATCGGTAATTTGCGGCAAAAACAATTTAATATTCATTAAAATTATCGGGAAAATTGTCAGTCCCAATGCCAAAGATCCTCCAATCAACCAAAGTAAAATTGTTGATGAAATTTTCCAATTCAAACTTCTATAAACAATTTTATACATTGTGTAAGCGGCAAGAAAAGTAATCGGGAAATATGCCAATGATGAATAATGAAGAATTTTTGTTTTTACAATTGAAAAAATTATCAGCACAACAGCAAGCAATATAATATTCCAAATTCTGAATGAATTCTGTCTGTCGCCATCATCAACTTGCTTTCTGAATGCTCTAAAAATCAAAATAGATGCCGGAAAACAGCCAATTAATAAGGGAATCAAGTGATAATAAATCGGTCCTTCATGACCTGCATCACCTGTTGTTAGCAATCTGATTTGATACAGAATAAATTCGCTGATAATACCTGTTCCACTTTTTGATAGAATTGCAATATACCAAATAATAATTGGTAATGCCGATATTATTGAAAAAATAATTATTTCTTTTATTGGGAATTTTATTTTTTTTCGATTAACAATCCAAAATGTGATCCATGCCAAAAACACAAGCAAAAAGCCAACAGGTCCTTTGGTTAATACTGCCATAGATGTCATAAATCCGGCAAGAACAAGCTCCCTATTTATCTTCAATGTTGGTGTATATCGTTGTTTATAACTCAATTCCGCAAGAAAATACATACCTGCATACATAAATAAATTAAAAGCAGGATCAATTATACCAGTTTTGAAATAAAAATGCGGAAGAAATGAGCCAATATATGCCAAAACCCAAAGAATACCAAATTTTTCATCGAATAATTTCTTTCCGATACTAAAAATTACAAGTAAAGTTATAATTCCAATTATCGCATTAGGAAATCGTGCTGCAAATTCATTTATCCCGAATATTTTCATAGAAATTACCTGCATCCAGATAAATAATGGCGGCTTTTCATGAAATGGCTGATAGTCGATTCTTACGCTGAGATAATCGCCTGTTGTAATCATCTCTCTTGCGGCTTCTGCAAAGTTAATTTCATCCCAATCAAGTAAATGAACTTGCCCGAGAAATGGAATAAAAAACACTAATCCAATAGCAAAAATTAATAATTGTATTTTATAATCTTTTTTCATTTTCATTCAAATTCTCAATAATTTCTCTTAAATATGGCTTAATATATACGTAGTCAAGATTGTTCTGTTTGATAATTTTTGCAATTTCGCGTATTTTGATTTGTTCAGGTAAATTGCGATTTACAATTAATGTTTCTTTATTATTAATCACGCAAAATCCACAAGTAGATTCATCAGCAACAAATCTGATTTTTATACTTTGACTTTTCACCAAGCCATACAAATCTTTCAAAATAGATTGCTGAATCATACAAATCTCAAATTGGTTAATTCGATTTATCTAATGGCTTCCAAATCATAAAGAAAATTATTGTAAAATTAGCAAGCAAAGATAATGAAGACATTGTATTCATGGTAATATTTTTGAATCTTTCAATAAAATATTCTGAAATAATAGGATTATAAAAATCCCTAACATTATCGTAATAAATAGCCCAACTAAGTTTTGCATCGTAATATATTTTTATGATTTCAATTGGAGAGGCAAGCAAAAAAAGCAAAATCGACATAAAAAGCCAGCCCTTTGCCTTAAGTTCCTTTCGAACTAATAAAATAAATATCAAAACTGAAACTAAAGAAATGCCGTAACTGATATTCGTATATGCCGCTAATGTGGAAAACATATAAACACTATGCATCCTTATAACATCGCTATATGAGTCTTTGAGTTGGAAATTTTCTGTTGGAATAAATAAATCATAAGCGATTGCTGAACGCAAAAATGAACCGCCAAACCATACCATAAAGCCACAAATGGCTAATGTCATCAATATCTTTGCAAATTTTGTTTCCATTTTAATATTCTTAATCTTAAACAAATATAAAATACAAAATTACAAAACTATATTAAAATAATAGTAGTTTAGAACGTCAAAAATTTTTTTTAATTATCATTACTATACATTATGTTGAAAAATTCTGCAAATTTCACACTCGACGAATTGATTGTTATCTTCGGCGAAAAGAAAATTATAAATTCTGATCAAATTTCAAATACAACTGGCGTTTCAAATGATTCCATAACTTTGGAGGCAAATAATATTTTTGTTGCTCTAAAAGGCGAGAATTTCGATGGGCATTCGAAAGTTGATGAGGCATTTGATAAAGGTGCGGCTTGTTGCGTAGTTTCCCAAAATTTTTATAATGAAACAAAATTAAATAATAAGTCATTTATTATTGTTGATGATACAATTGAAGCACTTGGAATGCTTGCAAAATTTCATCGAATGAAGTTCGATATTCCTATCGTGGCAGTCTGCGGCTCAAACGGCAAAACTTCTACAAAAGAAATGATTGCCACATTATTAGAAAAAAAATATAGAGTTCTGAAAACTTACCAAAATTTCAATAATCAGATTGGCGTTCCATTAATGCTTTTGCAATTAAACGAAAATTATGATATTGCTGTTTTGGAATTGGGCACAAATTACCCGGGTGAAATTGCAATTCTATCCGAAATTGCTATGCCAAATTTTGCATTGATTACTAATATCGGGAAAGAGCATTTGGAAGAACTGATTGATTTGGATGGTGTTGAATTGGAAGAAACCTCAGTGTTCTCAAAAATTCGTGGTAGAGGTGTGGCATTCATTAATAATGATGATGAAAGATTGAAACGCTACACAATGATATTGGATAAATATATCAGATTTGGATCAAGTAATGATATTGAAATTTATGGCAAAATTTCTTTGGATGAAATGCTAAATCCTGAAATAGAAATTGCTCATTCTCAAGGTATGATTCATGCCAAAATGCAAACATTTGGCTATGCCTCTGCATTGAATGCCCTTGCCGCAACTGCTGTTGCCAAATATTTTGATGTTGAAGATGATTTGATAAAAGCAAGTCTGGAGCAATTTGTACCATTGAAAGGAAACGGTTATGCCAGAATGTTTGTGGAGAAAATTGCCGGAAAAACTATAATTAATGATTGTTATAATGCAAATCCATCATCAATGAGTATAGCATTAACTTCCTTAAAGCAAATCAAATCAAACAGCACAAAATTTGCAGTATTAGGCGATATGAGAGAACTTGGCGAAGCCGCACAAGAAGAGCATCTTGCAATTCTGAATGAGTCAGTTGATTGTGCAGATTTTGTATTAATTATTGGTGATGAATTCAAAATTGCTTTTAATAATTTGATGGAAAATAAAGAAAAAATCACATACTTTGATTCCAAAAATCTAATGATTGACTTTATCAATAATAATTCAAAAGAAAATGATATAATATTAGTGAAAGGATCTCGTGGAATGAAAATGGAAGACATAATTTCAGGAATTAATTAAAGAAGTAACTATTCATTAGTATCGGAATTTTTTTATTTATTTTAATTAGATCAAAAATGATTAGCTGTCTGTTGAGAAATAAAATATTTGCATAAAAGACAAAAATGTCTGTCCTACTAAATCAATGATATCAAGTAGAATAGACATTCTTGTCTGATTTTTTATAAAATAAATTCGGCTTTGTCATCAGTTTATTAAGCACGTGGCTGAAGAGTCTTGTTACTTATTCATTAGGCAACACAAACTCTTCAGCACTTTGAAATAGTATTTCAATATTACTTATTCTACAATCTACAAAAAAATCTTAGAATTTTCAAACAATCATAAATTTATTCTTTAACTACTCAGCCGAAAAAAAAAATTTACTCATTCTGGCAATTTTATTATTTGACAACTAATAATAAACAAAATTCCTTGAAATTCCCGTTAGGAATATATGTTTGTAATAAAAATAACTCTCCCCGACCCCAACAACTCCGTAGGAGTTGAATGTGTATTATTGTATATGCAATCCATATCGGATTGATTGACTTACATAAAATATCTCAGTTACAGATATATAATCCCAATTGGGGATTTTTAAGGAATTTTAATTTTTAAAATATCTTTACTAAAAAAATTAATCGCTATTACTTTCAAATTACAAATAAAATAAAAAAATTAAAATGGCTGAGTAGTTACG
>JANJUO010000502.1 GCA_024710535.1 bacterium | reverse complement strand
GTATCTGTATTCTCTGCATTAACAAATTTATAAATTGAATCGGGCAATGTTTGCTTTTTATTCTTATTATTCTTTTGGCTTTCAACTTTATAAAGTTTTATTTCCTTTCGATATTGTAATTTAAAATGATTGCGACTGCTTTCTGAATTTAAAAAATCTATTGTTCCTGCTTTGATTGATAATGTAGGAACAATTATTATAAATTTAAATATACCAAATTGTTTATTCAATTCAAATATTGTTTTTGTATAAGTATAAGTTTTGCCGGTGCCGGTTTCCATCATTATATCAATAATATTGCTTTTCTCGTTCGGATTTGGTTTTCTTCCATTATATGATTGAATATTGCTAACATTATCTTTAAATAATTGAATATTATATTCGCTTTTCTTATTAAAATAAGGATTGATTTTATTTGCTTCTGCGCCAATTGCTTTTTCAAAATTGAAATCTTTGAATACTGCCAATGTTGAATTTACGGCTTTGCTTTGATGCTCAAGGTTCTTTTCAAAATTAAATCCGGACATATCAATACCTTATAATAAAATCAATTTCCAAATTCTTCTTATTTCTGCAATGATTGATACTTTCGGATATTTCTCTCAAACTTGTACTCTCAAAATTGAATCCAAATACGATTATTTTTGCAGGTGAAAACAATTTATTATTATCTATTTCTTCCAATAGTTTTTTGAGATTATTTATTTCAAAACCTTTATTGACCATATAAAGAATATCTTTATGATAATATGCTGGATAGCCGTCTAAATCAATTTTTTCCAAACTTGTAGTTAATTTTATATTATCGTAAGTTTTCCAAGTAGTTAATAATATTTGCAAATCTTCTTCTAATGTTGGTATTTTTCTGAATAATTCTGTTCCCGGGTCTAATGTTTCTACATGAAAATCATAACCTTCCCATATTGGAATAGTTTCAAATATTTTGAATCCCAAGTCAAGTTTGTTTTTTTCTTCAATTATTTCATCAGTATTTGGTTTGCTTTCTTTTATTTTTTTTGCGGCACGAACAAGTCGCTCTTTTGTAATATCAAAAATTGTTGGCTCTTCTACTTTTAATTCATTTTTCACAAAATCGAATGAGGTTTTGCTCTTTTCACTATCAATTATTTCTGGTTTTTGAACTAAAATAAATTTTCTATTGCCACCATCTTCAGCATTTAATTGCATTACGGCATCGCCTGTCGTTCCACTGCCTGCAAAGTAATCGAGAATGATGTCGGAGGAATTAGATCCTAAAGTTATAAAATCTATTATTAAATTCTTCGGCTTTGGGTTGTTGAAAATCTTTTCCTTAAAGAGAGATTTTATTTGAGAAGTCCCATTACCACTACTATAATTTGCTTTGTAAAAAATCGATTTTGGCTTCTTTGATGGTAACTCGCCCAATGAAGGTCTTTGCTTTTTGTAAAGACTATATTCAAGTTTATTAGATTTCAAGACAATAATTTCATTAATATCATCTTTTAACTTATCATAAGACCAACGCCATGTCATCAATTGATTATCTGTCATAGGCAACAAAAATATATATCCCAATTTTACATATTTGTTTCGCAAAACTTCTACATAATCATCATCAAATGACTTAGTATTTTTATTGTAAATAGAATTAAATTCTTCTAATTCTATAGTTGAAATTGAATTGTCATTTTCATTGATAAGTATTGGGTAATATAAGTTAGGTCTATCAGTTCTTGAAGCATTTGTACCTGTTCTTTTTAAAGTAGCACCTTGTTTGTATGCTCCTTTATCATCTTCAGTCCATTCTTCAATTTCTTCTTCATTTAATTCAAAACTATTTATAACTAATCTGCTCTTTTGTTTAGCATATACTAGTGTGTATTCATGAGTTCCTGCAAATCCAAATTCATCATTATTCCCTTTTAAATTCATTATTGTTGGTAAAAGGGCAACAAAATTCTGTTCCACAAAAATTTCATCCATCAACATCCGTAACTGAGCCACTTCGTTATCATCAATAGAAACAAAAATCACTCCGTCATCTTTAAGCAAGTTTTGTGCAATATAAAGACGCGGATACATAAAGGTAAGCCATGCCGAATGGGAATTACTTTCGCTATTCACAAAGCTCAAAACTCTTTTTGCCTTATCTTCATCAATTCCAGATAAATTCATTAATTCTTTAACTGTAAATTTTCGGTCATCTTGATAAACAAAACCGTCCGAACCGGTATTATAAGGCGGATCTATATAAATCATTTTTATTTGTTCACGATAGCAATTGGATAAATGTTTCAAAACATCTAAATTATCACCTTTAATCAACAAATTTCCTGAATTTACATTTTCTTCTTTTGTATTCCACTCAACATCTTCTTTCAGAAGTGTATTGGTTTTATCGTTTGCCAAAATTTTCGAATAAGATTTTCCCAGCCATTCAATACCATAACTCTCTTGAGATAAAGAAACTCCCTTTTTTTCAAGATTACTTTTGAATTTATCAAAATTAAAATTTCCTCTTTTATCAAAAAATTGAGGAAAATTTTGCTGTAAAATCTCCATATCATCATTTGGAGGCACAATATTCGTTGTAACCTTTTGGGTAATTTCCATAATATCAAATCTCTAAATTATAATTGTTTAACTAAATCACACATAATCAAAAAAAATTTGATTCAATAAACTTAATACAACCAAATTGTTTTTGGATTGTAATAATTCTTTTTTAAAATCAAACTATACAAAATTAATAAAGTTTTTTTATTCATGCTATTTTAATTTTTGTGATCTTTAAAAAATTTAATGAAAGTTTGCTTTTTTGGGTAGTGAAAATATTTTGCTTTTTTCTTGAATATTTCAAAAATAATTGCAAACTTTTTCCAAAATCTCCATAAATCAATTTATAAATTACAAAATTATTCCATTAAAAAAAACCACAAATGTGTAGATGGGTCGTTTCATTGAGTAAACAGGTCGTTTTGGCGTGTGGATGAGACAAAGTTGACATAATAATTGCGCCGAAAAATTGGTAATTTTTCAATCATTGCAAAATTGTTTTGAATTTTAGCTATTGAATCTCCAATTTTTGAATGATTTTGAGAAAATTTTTGGGTCAAAGATTTATTCCAATATTTTGTTTTTATTTAATATTTGATTTATCCTCTTTGATTATGTTTAAATGGAATTGTACACCCATAATTGCTATCGAATCTCGTAATACTTTAATTCAACTATGTCATCTTGCTCTTCGTTTACGAAATCGTGCTATTTGGTTGGGGCTGAATATTATTCATATTCGAGTAACTTCTTTTAAATTAAAGAAGAATGCTATTCTATTACAACGAATTGGTGTTTAGTCATCCAAAAATGGTCTTCAGTTATGCAAGAATGCTGTTTAGGTAAGCAGAAATAGTCTTCAGTCATCCAAAAATGGTCTTCAGTTATGCAGAAATGCTGATTAATTATGTCGGAATGGTCTTCAGTTATGCAGAAATAGTGTTCATCTATACAGAAATGGTGTTTAATAATCCGGAAATGGTGTTTAGTTATGCAGGAATGGTCTTCAGTCGTGTCTTCCTTTGAGCATTTTCACGCAACTAAACAACATTCCTTGGCAACTGAAGAGCAAGTTTTATTGACTACACAGCATTCTTGCTCAAAAGAAGAGCAATGCTGTGTGACTAAACACCATTTTTATTCTGCTGAATAGCA
>JANJUO010000489.1 GCA_024710535.1 bacterium | reverse complement strand
GTATGCGAAATACCGTTGCCGTTAACTACTTGAAATCTATTTGTAAAGCAATCAAGATTATTATGCTTTATGAGTCTTTCTGGCAAAGAAGCATAATTAAGTCTTTTTCCATTATTCCATTCCTCAACAGCTATCTTGTATATTTCTAAATCATTTGTATTATTAGGTCTAGTAATATGCTGAGTAACAAAGTTCAATCCATTTCTAATTTTTGATAATTCTAAATATGGAGTAGAATCCTTTGCATAAGCAACTGCATTCAAAGTTCCATCTCCATTTTTCAAAGGTTTCAAGTCTGCAAATAAATCTTTCAGAATTTGATATTGAGGATCAAATTCAGGAAAATTCGGATATTCAAGATTCAATTCTTTTAACCAACCAATTATAATTACACGCTTTCTTTCCTGTAAGACTCCAAAATCTTTTGCGTTTAAATGATTTTTGGGTGGAATTGCAACATCATAACCAGCATTATTTACGGCTTCAAATATCTTTTTTAAGTATTCTCCATTTTTTGCAGATAAAATACAAGGTACATTTTCAAAGACAAACATTTTTGGTCTGTATTTTTCCAAAAATTTAATATAATGCCTGTATAAATGATTTCTTGGATCATCAACCATATTTTTAGGATCTCTTGCCCTTCCAACTATCGAATATGCTTGACATGGAGGACCTCCAATTACGATATCCACCTTTTTATTATTAAGTTCCTTATCAATAGATTCAAATATTCCAGCCAAATTTTCTTCAGAAATTTCTTTGTTTAGAACTGAATTAATAATATTATTAGGTACTTTATTCCATAGGTCAACTTTTTGTTTAGTATCTGACTTTAAATAATCGTAATATTCTTGAACTTTACCATTCTCATTTAACCAATGATACGCAGCTCTTGTTTTCAAAGTATCACAAGCATCTTTGTTCATTTCCACATGGGCAATTGGATTAAAACCAGCTCTAATAAAGCCTTCACTTAAGCCACCCGCTCCTGCAAATAAATCTATATAGTTCAGTGTTTTCATATATTTTTTATTGTAAGTTTTTAGTTTAAATAATATTTTTATTCAAATCAACATACAATCATTTCTTTTTATCAATTAATCTATTTTAATTTTCAATTTAACAAAAATGTTATTAATAATCAAAGCAAAAATTTTCAAAATCGTAATTTATCAACTCACTAATTTACAACAATTTTTTAATTCCAAATCATACAAATGAGAATTTGATGCTTTTGACTTATTATTCGCCCATTGCCATTGTGTAATTAAGTCAATATATCTATACATTAATTTATTTTCCCAATCTGCATAAAAACCAATTACAAATATAAATTCAAATTGTTCATACTTTGTCTTTTGATTTGTCGCTTTGTAATTATTTTGCTTTTTTCTTGAATATTTCAAAAATAATTGCAAACTTTTTCCAAAATTCTACCCAAATCAATTGTAAATTTACAAAAATATTCTATTAAAAAAACCCACAAATTTGTAGATACGTCTTTTCACTGTGTAAACAGGTCGTTTTGATGTGTGGATGAGACAAAGTTGACATAATAATAGTGCCAAAAAATCGGCTATTTTTCAATCATTATGAAATTGTATTGAATTTCAGCAATTGAATATCCAATTTTTGAATGATTTTAATAATATTTTTGCATTAATGATTTATTCCAATAATTGGTTTTCAAGTAACTACTCAGTCAATTTAAATCAGAATTTCTTTTTTGTTAATTTGTATTTAATTCCTTGAAATTCCCATAGGGAATAAATGTTTGTAATAAAAGGGATTTACCACGAGCTACCCCAACATCGTAGGTGTTGCATTTGTGTTTATTTATATGCAATCCCGCTGGGATTGTTAGGACTTACGGGATAATTCTATGTTACAAATATGTAATCCCTATCGGGATTTTCAAGGAATTTTCATTTTAAAATATCTTTACTTTGAAAAAATTAATCGTTATTGCTTTCAAATTTCAAATAAAATAAAAAAATTAAAATGGCTGAGTAGTTACGTTTTTATTGATTATTTGATTCAACCTCTTTGATTATGTTTAAATGGAATTGATACACCCATAATTGCTATCGAATCTCGTAATACTTTAATTCAACTATGTCATCTTGCTCTTCGTTTACGAAATAGTGCTATTTGGTTGAGGCTGAATATTATTCATATTTGAGTAAATACTTTTAAATTAAAGAAGAATGCTATTCTATTACAACGAATTGGTGTTTAGTCATCCAAAAATGGTCTTCAGTTATGCAGAAATGCTGATTAATTATGTCGGAATGGACTTCAGTTATGCAGAAATGGTGTTCATCTATACAGAAATGGTGTTTAATAATCCGGAAATGGTGTTTTATAATCCGGAAATGGTGTTTAGTTATGCAGGAATGGTCTTCAGTCACGTCTTCCTTTGAGCATTTTCACGCAACTAAACAACATTCCTTGGCAACTGAAGAGCAAGTTTTATTGACTACACAGCATTCTTGCTCAAAAGAAGAGCAATGCTGTGTGACTAAACACCATTTTTATTCTGCTGAATAGCA
>JANJUO010000520.1 GCA_024710535.1 bacterium | reverse complement strand
ATTACGAGAATTTGCAAAAAATAAAACTGTATTGGATTGTTTTTGCAATCAAGGTGGATTTGCTTTGAATGCCGCATTTGCCGGTGCTTTGCAAGCAAACGGCATAGATATTTCCAAAACAGCTATTGAGGTGGCAAATATAAATGCTAAATTAAATAATTTAGATAATTGCAATTTCGAATCAGCCGATGTTTTCGACTATCTTGAAAAAGCAGTTTCTTCAGAAAAAAAATGGGATATAATCATCCTTGATCCTCCAGCTTTTGCCAAGTCCAGGAAATCACTTCCAACAGCAATCAAAGGTTATGCTAAGATCAATAGAATGGCAATTCAATCATTGAATGAAGGCGGAATTTTGGTTTCTTCAAGTTGCTCTCAATTAGTAAACGAAGAAATTTTTTTGGATGCAATCAATAATGTTGCATCAAAACAGAATAAATTACTCAAGATAATTTATAAGGGTGCTCAATCACCGGATCATCCGATTATTAGTTCTATGCCTGAAACAAATTACTTGAAATTCTTTATATTTAAAGTTGAAAGCAGATTATAACAATAAATAATTTTTATATCAATTTGAATTAAAAGTATGAAAAAATTTAGTATTATTTTTGGAATTTTGGGTTTGATTTTATTATCAATCTCTTGTAGTGATGATAGTGCAACAAATCCAAGTTATAAATCTGTTCTCAAAGGAGAATGGTTTGGTTATAATTATAGTGCCACAGACACTGTAAATTATACAGTTATTCTTGATGAGGCAAACGGTCAAATAACGGGCTCTGCTGATTTATTTGGTGAAATCACAACTTATAGTGGAAATATGAAAATAACACAATCTGTGAGTAGAAAGGGAACAATTAGCGGAGAATTCAATAAACCAAGTGTTAGAATTAATTTCCCAATTGATACAACATATTTTTTTGTTGGTAATTTATCGCAGGACAGCACAAAAATCATTGGTAAACTTGAATTAGTTAATAATATAACTCAAGATGAACTCAAATTCGACATCGAATTAAAAAAGAAATAGTTTTATTAATATAAATTTGGATTTTTTATGACAGAAAAAGAAGTAATTGATGCAAAAATTCAAAAAATGATTGACTTGAAGGAAACTGCAGAACTGGGCGGCGGCAAAAATCGTATTGCCGATCAGCATGCCAAAGGAAAGTTAACTGCAAGAGAAAGAATTGATTTGCTTGTTGATAAAGGCACTTTCAGGGAAATTGATGCCCTTGCTCATCATCATTCCACGCAACTCGGACTTGATAAGAATGTTCCACTTGGTGATGGTGTAGTTACCGGATTTGCTGAAATTTCAGGAAGGAAAACCTTCATTTTCTCGCAGGATTTCACTGTTTTGGGTGGCAGTTTGGCTGAAATGCACGGAAAGAAAATCTGCAAAATTATGGATATGGCAATGAAAACCGGAACTCCTGTTGTTGGATTGAATGATTCCGGTGGTGCTCGAGTGCAAGAAGGAGTGATTTCACTTGGAGCTTATGCAGATATTTTTCTAAGAAATACTTTGGCATCTGGTGTTGTTCCTCAAATTTCTATGGTAATGGGACCTTGCGCCGGGGGTGCAGTATATTCTCCTGCTATAACAGATTTTATTATTATGGTGAAGAAAACTTCCTATATGTTTGTTACTGGTCCAAAAGTGGTAAAAACTGTTACACATGAAGAACTTACATCGGATGAACTTGGGGGAGCCGAAGTTCATGCTTCCAAAAGTGGTGTTGCACATTTTGTTGCGGAAAATGATATGGAAGCATTGGAAATTTTAAAAACACTTCTAACATTCATTCCACAAAATAATGCAGAAGAACCTCCTTTTGTTCCAAATGAAGATCCTGTTGATAGAAAAGATGATGATTTGAATTATATAATTCCTGCAAATCCAAATCAACCTTATGATATAAAAGAAGTGATTACGAAAATAGCTGATATGGGAGAATTCTTTGAAGTACATAAAGATTATGCCCAAAATATTGTTGTTGGATTTATTCATCTTGGTGGAAGGTCTATTGGTGTGGTAGCAAACCAACCTGCTATGCTTGCCGGAGTTCTTGATATTGATGCTTCAAAAAAAGCTGCAAGATTTATTCGCTTTTGTGATGCATTCAATATTCCAATTCTTACTTTTGAAGATGTTCCGGGCTTTTTGCCGGGTTCATATCAAGAATGGAACGGAATTATCTCTAATGGTGCAAAATTGCTTTATGCTTATTGCGAGGCAACTGTTCCTAAAATTACAGTAATAACAAGAAAAGCTTACGGTGGCGCTTACGATGTGATGAATAGCAAGCATATTCGTGGTGATTTTAATTTTGCTTGGCCCACAGCCGAACTTGCTGTAATGGGTGCAAAAGGTGCAGTTGAGATTATTTTCAAAAAAGAAATTGAAACTGCAGAGAATAAAGAACAAAGAGAAGCCGAACTTATCGAAGAGTATAATGAAAAATTTGCAAATCCATATATTGCAGCATCTTATGGTTACATTGATGATGTAATCGAACCTCGTTGTACAAGAATGCGATTAATTGAAGCATTTAATTTACTCGAAAACAAAGTTGACAAGAATCCTCCTAAAAAGCATGGAAATATTCCACTATAAGTAGTATTAAGTAAATGGGGCTTTCTCATTATAAAAGCCCCATTTAGTAAAATCAATTCACAACTTTTATTCATTTCTCAAAGCTATTACAGGATCTACTTTTGCCGCTCTATAAGCCGGATACATTCCTGCAATCAAGCTTATTATTAAAGAAAATGCAATTGCACCCAAAATTAACCAAATTGGAAATGAGAAAAAGTCAAATTTTGGTACTCCGGGTGGTAATGCATAATTATTGATTACAAATGTTGCAAGTTTTGTTACAGACCAGCCCAAAATCAAACCAATTATTCCACCCATAAATCCAATTATTGATGCTTCTACAAAGAAAATCTTCCTTATTTCAGACTCGCCTCCCCCAATTGCTTTCATAATACCAATTTCCTTTTTTCGTTCAAGAATAGACATTACCATTGTATTGATTATTCCTAATGCCGCCACAAACAATGCAATTATCCCAACCGCAGAAAGGAAAAGATCCATTATTATGAAATTACTTCTTATTTCTTCTAATTGATCAACAAAGGCAAATATCTGAAAGTGCATTTTTTCGAGTGTTTTTTTCAATTGCGGTACATTTGCAGGATCTTTTGCGCGTACATAGATTGAATTATAAGTGCTTTTTCCATTGCCTGACTTGTCTAAAAGATCCCAAACACTTTTGAAGTTTGGTCTTGGAATATGATTTGCCTGAACATCAGAAATTAATGCTCCACCAAAACTGAAATTCATTCGAGCTTTGTCAAAAGATTGAATACCAACAATTTTGAATTTGAATCCATTATTATTTAAGGTAGTATCATTATTTTTATTGCCAAAATTACCTATCATACCAGGCATTACAAATGGAACAGATGGAGAATTAAACAGCGATGCAGAATACACAGTTACATCTTTTCCAAGGATTGAATCCGGATGCATCAACTTGAATTTTTTCTTTTTTTCTTTGTCGGTTAATTTTCTATCTGGAGTATCTTTGAGAACAATTTTGAATTTATATAGAAAATTATCAGAAATAACAATTTCTTTTGCAGAATCGGAACTTATAAATCTACCAAATTTTATTTTATTATAAGGAGGAAATTCCTTTATTGCCAATGGAAAACCGTTAATTGATAATTTTGAGTCATCTTCATTAAAAACTGCTCGAACCGGAATTGAAATTTCAGGATATGCAATTGCAACATCTTTCATATTTTTAATTATAGAAAGTGTGGAATCATTCAATGGACTTACTGTAGTGCTTGTGTCTTGCAATGCAGACTTTAAATCACCATTCATTACTTCATCCATATCAATATTTCTTTCTGTTACAGTGAGACTGTTAAAAAGTTCGTTGTTTTTGAAGGTGTCAAGAATGTTTGACTCCATTCCCACACCAAAAGA
>JANJUO010000356.1 GCA_024710535.1 bacterium | reverse complement strand
TGATGGTTTGATTTGTGAAGGCTTGCGGTCTCTATCGCGATCTCCCTCACGGCGTGGTCTATCAGTTCTTCTTCTATCTCTATCCATTTCTTGCTCTTGCTCTTCTGTTGCAATAGGGGCAAGGATAAGAGATTGAGTATCGGTTGATAAGTCTGCCACAATAACTGCAATAGAATCGCCATTTGAATATGGAATTTTATTACCTTTCAAAACGGCTTTCATTTTTGAGCGTGGCATAAATCCATCGATTTCGCCGGCAATATTTATAACACAACCTTGTTGGACTATTTGAGCAACAGTACCTGTTAATTCAGAACCAACAGAATATTTGGTTTTCAATTCTTCCCAAGGATTTGGAGTAATTTTTTTCGAGCTAAGGGCAACAGTTCTTTTTTCAGCATTTGAATTCAAAACTTCCACTTCCACTTCCTGACCGATAGTCAATACTTCTGATGGATGTTTGAGTCTTCTTGTCCAAGATAATTCTGAAGTACGAAGCAAGCCGTCTATGCCCGGAGCAAGCTCCACATAAGCACCAAATTCAGTAAATCTTCTAACGATACCTTTAACAATAGCGCCGTTTGGATATTTTTCGGCAATATTTGTCCAAGGAGAATCTTCAAATTCTCTCATACTCAAGGCAATACGTTTTTTGTTTTTATTAACTTCAACTACAACAGCTTTAAGTGTTTGACCTTTTTTGGCAATTGTTTTTGGATCTTCAATATGGTTATTTGACAATCTTGAAATATGAACAAGACCTTCAACACCACCTAAATCAATAAAAACACCAAATGAAGCAATCGAAGAAACATTTCCTTCAACAACATCACCAACTTTGATAGAAGCCCAAAACTCATTTTCAAGCTGTTGTTTGCGAGAAACAATAACTGTTTTGCGTTTGGTTTCGTCTTCTTGCAATTCATGAATATGAACAGTAAAAGTCTGTCCTATTGATGAATTGAGCGCCTCTTCTGATGGGCTTCTTCTCATTGCAAAATGAGAGGAAGGCAGAAACAAAGGCATATTATTAAAAATAACTCTTAAGCCGCCTCTGATTCTTTCCTGCACAGTAACATCAATAGTCCCGTTGTTTTCTTTGATTTTCTTCAATTGTTCAAACAAATCATCAAATTCTGAAGAATTAGTATCAGCAACTTGCTCTGTTGACGCATCAACATTAGCAACTGCTTGCTTGAATTCTTCTGAACTTGTTGAAAAAGCTTCCATCTTTGTTGCAGTCTCGAGAGGTGCGGCTACCATTTCAGGATTGTTATCCGAAGAAGAAACGATTTCGCTTTCCGCATTGCTTTGTGCAACAGGTACTTCTGAAGCAATAACAGTTTCGGAATTGTCAACGATTTCTGTTGTTTCCAAATTTGGATTAAGATTAGTATCCTCAATAGTCATTAATGCACCTAATAAAAAATAATGAAAAAAAATAATTTGCAGTATTTATCTTATATGTGGATATTGTATTTTGATAATCACCAATAAATATCATAAAAATAAGTTCAAAATAAGATTACAAATTTAACTAATAAATTTAGAACTACATCAAAAAAAATGCAAAAAAAATAAAAAATATTGATTTTTTTTTTAAATTATTTTGAGTTTTGGTAAATTTTTGGTAATTTTGTAGTTCATTTGCAACGCCTCAATAAAAAAGTTTAGTTTTGAGGATAAGAAATTTAAAATTTTAGGAGAATGGGTTAATGAATATACGCCGTTTGTACGAATCTACTATTATCATTAATGCCGCGTTGGAAGACCCGGATATCGACGGTGTTATTTCAAAAGTAGCTACTTACATCGAAAATCACGGTGGAACCATTTTGGAAGTGAACAAATGGGGCAGAAGACGTTTGGCTTATCCTATCAACAAAAAATATAATGGATTTTATGTCCATATAGTTTTTGAAACATTGCCAAATTCTGTACCGGTATTAGAAAGATTTTTAGTATTGGAAGATACTGTTCTCAGACATCTTACTTTGCAGCTTTCTGATGCTTTGAGAGAATACCGCAAAGAAAGAGCATTAGCCGCTGGAGCCACCTCCGGTACTGTTTTGATTTCTACTACTGATGAAGTTAAAGAAAAAGAAGCTGAAGTTCCGGTAGAAGTTCCGGCAGAAGCATAATATTTAAATTTGTAATCTGATATTTTAGGATTGTATAAATGAAAGTGATTTTACGCAAGGATATTATTTCCCTTGGCTCAATGGGTCAGGTTGTTAATGTTAAAGACGGCTATGCCCGCAACTACCTGATTCCAAGAGATTATGCTTATTATGCTTCCGATGCAGCTATTAAGAGATTGGAAGTTGAAAAGAAACAACACGTTAAGAAATTAGCTGTCGAAAAAGGCAAAGCGGACGAATTAGCCGCAAAATTGGCTGACATTCAAGTTTCTATCGCAATGAAAGTTGGCGAAGAAGGCAGATTATTTGGTTCTGTTACTCCGCAAATGATTGCACAAGAAATTTCAGCCAAAGGATATGATATTGACCGCAGAACTATTATCATTGAAGAGCCAATCAAAACTCTCGGTGTGTTTGATGCAAAAATCAAACTTCATCCAGAAGTGTTTGCAATGGTTAAAGTTTGGGTTATTAGCGAAGAAGAATAATTTTTCGTTACAAATAAGATTTTTTAAGAATCCATATTTTTTTATGGATTCTTTATTTTTTTTTGAAATACATTTAGTTTGTGGGAAAAGTGCGAGAGTGGTTGAATCGGACGGTCTCGAAAACCGTTGAAGGGGTAACCCTTCCGAGGGTTCGAATCCCTCCTTTTCCGCAAATTTATTATTAAATTATATGAAAATCAAGTTGAATGCTATTGCATTCAACTTCTTTGCATAGGTAGTATTTATTTTATAATTCCCATATCTTTGGGATAATTAACAATCAGTTTTAACTGATTATTTTTTTTATTTGAATAAAAACAGGAGTCTGTTATGTCAAGAACTGTATATATGACTAAGGAAAGAATCAAAGAATTGGAAGAGGAACTTCGCTTGTTGCAAACAAGAGGAAGAAAGGAGATGGCTATGAAAATTGCCGAAGCTCGATCCCATGGAGATCTATCCGAAAATGCCGATTATGATGCAGCAAAAGATGAACAAGGCTTATTAGAATTGAAAATTTCGAAGCTCAGCGATACTTTATCAAACGCTGAAGTTATTGATGCTGATGAATTTCCGACTGATAAAGTATATATCTTATCAAAAGTGAAAATTAAAAATCAAAAAACAGGCAAAATTTCCGACTATCAGCTCGTTAGTCAAGAAGAAGCAGATTTTGAAAAGAACAAACTTGGAGTAACTTCGCCAATTGGCAAAGCTCTACTTGGCAAAAAAATAGGTGAAATTGCAGAGATTAATGTTCCGGCAGGAAAAACATTATTTGAAGTATTGGATATTTACAAATAATTCCCAATATATTAGCATTATGAAAGCATTAATTGCAATATTATTACTTAGTGTAATTCCATTATTATCTCAAAAGATATATCCCAAACAACAAGTTGGTTTGGGATATTCTCTTTATAGTGGTGCAGGATTATCTTACCTAATAGAATTTAACCCAACTTATGCGGCAAAAGCAAGTGGCTTCATTTACTATTATGGAGAAGATTTGCCTGATGTTGTAGAAATTTACCCAAATATTGGTTTCGAATTCCAAAGAAACATATACAAAAATCCAAATTCAAGATTATATGCTCTTGCCGGGCTTTCATATTGGTATTTTGAAAACAGAAATAAAACTGTCAAATTCGAAAACGACAGAGAAATCATCACCCGTACTATTAACATAAATGAGATTTTCAATTATGGTCTGGGCATTGGATTTGAGCATAAATTCGTTAATCAATTCTCTATTTCAGCAGACATTGGTTTGCATTATCAAACTTCAGGCATAACAAACTTTTCACCAATCTTCGATAGAAACCCAAAAGGCACTGAATTTATTGGAATTGGAGCATCTTTGGGATTTCGTTATAATTTTTAATAACATTTTCGTAATTTATACGTATAAGAAATGTATGTATAATTAAATTTTAAAAATGTTTATGAAAAAAGTTATTTTGACTCTCGCAATGCTTATGATTCCGATAATCAGTTTTGCTCAATTCAATATTGGTCCAAAAATCGGATACAACGCTGCAACTATGAAAACAGATATTTCGGATATCAAAACTGACTTTATGCACGGCTTGCAATTAGGTGCATTTGTCCGCTTAGGTGGCACTTGGTACATTCAGCCCGAAGTTATGTACACACAGAAAGGCAGTATCATCACGTTAACAGACGATCGGGATTATACAATCAAAAACAATACTGTTGATATACCGATAATTATCGGATATAAATTGATTGATGCGCCACAATTAGGAATGAGTTTTCAAGTGGGACCGGTTGCTTCTATTCTTACTGATAAAGGCATACAGGATGTTGGAGATATTCTTGAAAATGCGGAATATGAAGACTTACAATGGGGAGTTCAAGCAGGTGTAGGTATAGATTTTTTGATGTTCACTATTGATTTACGTTATGAAGCCGGATTGAATGATATTTTGGAAATCAAAGAAAAAGATTTAAATGAAAATTTCAGTATGAAAAATCAACGCATTAGTTTAACTGTTGGCTGGAAATTGTTAGGTTTATAATATATTTTTTTTACTTTTGGGAATTTAAAATGAAAATTGCGGCAGTACAATTTTGCCCCATTTTTGGCGAGGTTGAGGCAAATAAAGCAAAAATCGAAAATTATTGCACTTCAATCGAAGCTGATATAATTGTCTTTCCTGAACTTGCGTTCACAGGATATGATTTTCTGAACAAAGAAGAAGTTCGTAAATATGCTGTTGATTTCAAAAGCGACCTGATTCAGCATTTTCAGAATATATCCACTAAAACAGATAAAATTTTCGTGATTGGCTTTGCTGAATCCGATACTGACAAATTATATAATTCTGCCGCAATTCTTTGCCCAAACAGCAATTATTCCGATGTCTATCGAAAGGTACACCTTTTTTATAAAGAAAGATTTTGTTTCGACCAAACCGACAAAGGATATTTTGTAATTGATTACAAAGAAAAAAACCTAAAATTAGGAACATTAATCTGCTATGACTGGAGATTTCCAGAAGCAACTCGAACTGTCGCAATAAAGGGTGCGGATGTGGTGGTTTGCCCATCTAATTTAGTAACAAAAGTATGGCATATTTCTACTCCTTCAAGAGCATTGGAAAATAAAGTTTATTTTGTGGTTGCAAATCGCATAGGTACAGAAAATCGCAATGGAGTTGATTTGGAATTCAATGGAGGAAGTGCAATTTATTCGTACAATGGCTCTGCTATGCAGATTGCTGCAAAAGATGGGGAAGAGGTAATAATTTCCGAAATTTTCCCAGAAGAAACCCGAAAAAAATCATTTAATGAAATCAATGATATTTTTGCTGACCGCAGGCCTGAATTGTATATGTAGATTTTTTTTGGGGGATTTCGGGGATATTTTGAATTAAGCATCCATAGAATAATATTACTTCTAAAGAATAATTGAACTGATATTAAGCAAAATAATCTTTCACGTAAATCAAATACTCCGTATAATTATTGTGGCAGTATGAAAATATTTATTATAAATCTCATTTTTTATTTTCAATAAATCTTTTGCTAACTCCATATAACTGCAACATTATAATTATCAAATTGAGAATCTTTGCTAATAATTGTTAAATTGTCAGTTATTGCTTGAGAAATAATTATACGGTCGAAAGGATCTTGGTGAAAAAAATCCAAACTTGCATTTTTTAAAATATGATTCACTGAGATCGGAAGTATATCAAAACCGGTATCTTCAATGATTCTAAAAATCTCAACTAAATTTGAATTCAAGTCGAGTCTGCCCAAAGAAAATTTAATACCTATTTCCCATAAGGAAGCAATACTAACAAAGCAATAATTATTCTTATTTTCAATTATTAGCTTTGCTTTTCTCGATAATTTCTCATTATCTGTGATAAACCAAATCAAAGTGTGCGTATCAAGCAAATAGTTCATTTTATATACTAGCTGAATCCTTCCAAAGGATCATCAAAATTATCTTTCATATTTATTAGCCCTTTAGCTTTACCTGCAATTCTAATTTGTTTTTCGGAATTTTGATTTTTCACTTTAAACTTTAAAAAATCAATAAATTCCGAAACTTCAAATTGTAGTTCCAAAGGTAACTCGGATATTTTTGAATATAATTGTACATTGTTCATAAAATTACCTTCTACTTTACTAATTAATAATTTTTTTTAAATAATTTAAACACATAATCCTATAATTAGCAAACATTTTATAATTCATTTGCAAAATTAATAATTAAAATTTTATTTGCAAAATATTATCAAAAAAACTAATCTTTTTCCAATAATTGAAGTTGTATTTATACGATTATTGTAATTGATGTAACTACTCAGCCTAATTAAACAAATTTACGCTTTCTATCAAATTTTCATAGTTGACAATTATATAAATATTTAAATTCCTTCAAATTTCCGTTAGGGAATATATGTTTGTAAACCCCTCACTTCGACAAGCTAAGTGCATCGCCTAAATCCTCCCCAAAGGGAGGACTTATCGCATTTCTGTCTTTTTTTCTCCTTCTTGGGGAGGTTAGGAGGGGTTTCATGCTTTAATTATGCAATCCATACTGAATTGTTAGGTCTTACGATGACATTATTTGTTACAAAAATGTAATTCCTATCTGGATTTTTAAGGAATTTTTCACTTTAAAAATATCTGTAATTCGATAAAATGAAACATTATTTCTCTTAAATAACAAAGTACTCAAAAATTTACAAAGCGGCTGGGTAGTTACACTTTTCTTAATGCTTCACCAGAATTTCATAGATGTCTAATTCCCAACTTTTCTTTGGGAATTCTATTATCCTGCCAATTTCATAATTTTTCTTAAGTATAAGCAAAGTTGGCACTCGTTGAATATTGTATGGCATTTGGCTGTTATTTGGCTCTGATTTTGCTCTATCCAATCCAATTAGTCTCAAATTACTATTTAAATTCGATAAATTTATCAATTTCATTATTTTTGGAACTTCGCTTTCAGAATCGCCACACCATGAGCCGGCAAACAGCAAATATTGTATATTAT
>JANJUO010000518.1 GCA_024710535.1 bacterium | reverse complement strand
GTTCAAGGAATTGGAAAAACTACAAAAGCATTAAACGAATTGAATGCAGGCGATTTCATTCATGATTTGGTGGGACCTCTTGGCAAAGCTTCTCATATCGAAAATTTCGGTACGGCTGTCAGCATCGGTGGTGGAGTTGGTACAGCCATTGCATTTCCTACAGCAAAAGCATTAAAAGAAGCCGGAAATCATGTTATTTCTATAATTGGAGGACGCTCCAAAGACTATGTTATTCTTGAAGATGAAATGAAAGCAGTGACTGATGAAGTATATTGCACCACTGATGATGGTTCTTATGGATTTCATGGATTTGTTACTCAAAAGCTTCAGCAATTGATCGACGAAGGCAGAAAAATCGACTTCGTTCTTGCAATTGGACCTATTCCTATGATGTCTGCTGTTGCAGAAGTTACTCGACCTTATGGAATTCAGACTGTAGTGAGTTTGAATCCTGTAATGGTGGATGGAACAGGTATGTGTGGAGGTTGCCGTGCTTATGTTGACAATAAGCCAGTATTTGTTTGCGTTGACGGACCTGAATTTGACGCCCACAAAGTCGATTTCAAGATTCTTATTCAAAGAAATAAAATGTATATTCCTCAGGAAAAGGAAAGTCTTGAGCAACATAATTGTCATTATGATGCAATGTATGAAAAAGAAGTCAAAAAACAGCAATTAGAATTGGAGGTAAACTAATCATGCCAAATTTAACCACAAAACAAAGATATGCAATTCCTCGCCAACCGATGATTGAGCAAGACGCATTAGAAAGAGCGCAAAATTTCGAAGAAGTAAACCTTGGCTATACTATTGAATTAGCAATGGAAGAGGCAGAACGCTGTCTCCGTTGCAAAAATCCAACTTGCGTTGCCGGATGTCCGGTTTCCGTTAAAATACCTGAATTCATCACAATGATCGCAGAAGGAAAATTTGCCGAAGCCGCCGCTATTCTCAAAGAAGATAATGCGTTGCCTGCTGTATGTGGTCGCGTTTGTCCTCAAGAAGAACAATGCGAAGCAGTTTGTATTGTTAATAAAAAAGGAAAATCAGTTGCAATTGGTAATCTTGAAAGATTTGCCGCAGATTGGGAACGTCAGCAGAATCAACTACGTACTCCTGAATTGAAACCAAAGTCAGGCAAGAAAGTCGCAATCGTTGGCGGAGGTCCTGCCGGATTGAGCTGTGCAGGAGATTTGATTCAAATGGGACACGATGTTACTGTTTTTGAAGCATTGCACGAAATTGGCGGAGTTTTGATTTATGGAATTCCAGAATTTAGATTGCCAAAAGACATCGTAAAAGCAGAAGTTGATGCTCTTCAAACACTCGGAGTTGAATTTGTTACTAATTACGTTGTTGGATTAACCGAAACAATTGAAGAATTGCAGTCAAGATTCGATGCAATCTTTATCGGTGTTGGTGCAGGGCTTCCATACTTCTTGAATATTCCTGGCGAACATCTAAATGGCGTTTATTCCGCAAACGAATTCCTTACTCGTGTTAATCTGATGAAAGCATATAGTTTTCCAAAAACCGATACTCCTATGCTTAATCTTGTTGGTAAGAATGTTGCTGTTTTTGGTGGAGGTAATACCGCTATGGACGCTGTTAGAACCTCATTGCGTCTTGGTGCAAAGCGTGCAATGATTCTATATCGCCGCACCAAAGCCGAAATGCCAGCACGCGTTGAAGAAATTCATCATGCCGAGCAGGAAGGAGTGGAATTCGTATTCCTTGTTGCTCCTTTGGAATTCGTTGGAGATGAACAAGGCTGGCTAAAACACGTAAAAGTTCAGAAAATGGAACTCGGCGAGCCAGATGCATCTGGAAGACGCAAACCTGTGCCAATCAAAGATGCTATCGAAAATATTGAAATAGATGCCGCAATCATCGCAATTGGTAATGGATCCAATCCAATTATCAGCCAAACTACCAAAGATCTCAAAGTAAATAAATGGGGTAATATTTTGGTTGATGATGAAACTATGAAAACAAATATCAGAGGTATGTTTGCTGGTGGTGACATCGTTACAGGTGGCGCAACAGTAATTCTTGCAATGGGTGCCGGTAGAAAAGCCGCAAAAGCAATCAATGAATATTTGGCAAATACTGAAAATTGGTAATTTACATTGAAAAATAAATGTTAAGAAACATCCGACGAATCTAAAGCATCGGATGTTTTTTTTTAGGTAGCTCAAACCTCCTTTATTGAGACATTGGTAGCTCTGACGCCCTCTTCTGAGAAATGAAAATAAATATGCCTTAGAAGTAACGAGTAAATATAAGCAGGAAATTTTGTTTAAATAAAGTTCAGTAGGTGTGGAAATTGAACGTAAAATTTGCTTTTATAAGATGTACTCCCCCTGTAATTAAAATTTGATATTTTTTTACCGTTTTTCTTTTTAAAGGTTGAGTCCATCTGAAATATTTCCTTTCTACATTAACAACAATTTCAATATATTTGCAATAGGAATGAAGTGAAAATTGAGAAATCAGTATGAAGATAGAAATAATGACTTTTCAAATGGCATCTCAATTAACCAAGAAATTATCTAAATTTAATTTTTGACAACATTTTAAAAATTTTAGGAGTAAGTTTAGTATGGAAAACGCTATTAATTTTAATTTCAAAGAAATAATTGAAATTGCTTTGGATATTTCTTTTAAAGATTTAACAATTGAGAAGAAAAATGATATTGTTAATAAAATAATGGAAAATCTAAAAAACTCACTTATTGAAGATGAATTATCAAATAAAAATGAAATTTTTAATTATAAAACATCCTTTATAAACAGTTTTGATAACCATAGAATGATCTTTGAACTTAGTACTTTATTGTTTAAAGAATTACCCCCTACTATCAAAAAAAGTTCTTTTCAAGATGATTCAAGTGATTACAGTAATGATATTTGGTATCTAATGGATTTAGTTTGCATTGATAATTTCAAGTTGAAAACAAATGATTTTTTGATTTTTATTGAATTAATTAATAAGAAAATTCAAACAAAAATATCTAAATATGAAAAGAATGAAATCAAAATATCATCCAATCAAAGTTTTACTGATTTTGTTCCAAGATACTGTCCGCCGTGTTTAATTAATTCATCGGAAGCTGACTCACTTTTAATTGATTTTTCTAAAGTAAATTCAAATTACGATTTGAAAATATTAAGTTTACCTTTCCCTTCAAGATTACACTTCTTTGATACATTGAGATATTTGCAAAATAATCATTATAATCAAATTTCATTATATAATTCTTCTTTTTATAGAACAAGATCTAATGATTTCAACATCAAGGAAAGTGCTGAATTAATTTATAATTTAGATATTTTTGACAATGAAATGGATGATGATTTCTACTTGCAAAATCTTACAAAGACTGAATTAATAGACTTTGCA
>JANJUO010000320.1 GCA_024710535.1 bacterium | reverse complement strand
TAATAGAACCATGAATAGTATGTGTGAAATAATCGATACACTTGTAGATGCTCTAAAACAAATTAAAAACGAAAAAGAAATTATTAAATCCATGTGTAATTTCAATTGGCTATTATGATACTCTTGTTGTCGGTTTGGTATCAAACATCCTTGTTTGACAATAATTGCCAAAAATTATACTTGTTAGACAAGTTCCTACTAAATTCATATATTTCAAGTAGATTAGACATTATTGTTTAATTTGATAATGGATTAATTATACTTTTTCAAATAAGAAATGATGTTGAGATTTTATTTGATACAATATCTACTTCTTGCCGTTTCTTTTGCCTTTGCCCTGACCACAGCCAATTCCAGAGCCTTTGCCTTTTTGCATTCCAAAGCCATTGCATCTGTTATCGTTTATTCCATCACCATCATTATCAATGAACTTTGCCTTCTGTTCTTTTTTCTGATTTTCGTTTTGACTTGGATTAATTGTATCTTTTAATTTAATATCTTGCTTAACTTCGACATTGGTTTTTTCGATTTGCTTGGGTTTTTCCTCAATTTGATTTAATTGCTGAGCAAAAACTATCCCGCTTGACAAAAAAATTGTCATACCAAGAATTAAAACTATATGTAAAATTTTCTTTTTCATTATAATTATTTAACAATTTATGTGCCAATAAATAATATTCTTTAATATCAAGTACTTACCAAATATCGAAAAAAAAAGACATTTCCAGATTCGACAATTTTGTCGTTTATTTGATGCCATATTTGCCAATTTTGTATCTTATTGTACGCTCTGTAATATTTAGAAGTTCTGCCGCTTTCACTTGATTTCCATTTGTTTGAGACAATGCTTTTTGGATTAATTCCATCTCTAATTTTTCAACTTTTTCTGTTAAATCACCTAATTCAAAGCAATTTTCAGAATCAGGGGCATTATCTGTTTTATTAGAAAAATTAGTCATTTCACTTGGTAATGAATCCACATCAATAATATTTGTTCGCGAAAGCACTACTGCTCTTTGAACAATATTTTCCAATTCTCTGATATTTCCGGGATAATTATATTTGAGCATCAAATCAAGTGCCTGCTTTGAAATTCCTTTTACAGATTTTTCTAATAAATCCGAATATTTCATTATAAAAAATTCAATCAAGGGCTTAACATCGCTTTTCCTGCTTCGTAACGGAGGCAATTCAATTGTAACAACATTCAATCTATAAAGTAAATCCTCCCTGAATTCCTTATCTTTGATCATTTCTTCAAGATTTCGATTGGTTGCGGCAACAATTCTCACATTAGTTTTGATTGTTTTTTCGCCACCAAGCCGTTCAATTTCTCCAAATTGTAATGCACGCAGTAACTTAACTTGAACAGGCATTGGAATATCGCCAACTTCATCTATGAAAAGTGTGCCTGTATCTGCCTGCTCAAACTTTCCAACTCGCATTTTTACTGCTCCGGTAAATGCACCTTTCTCATGTCCAAATAATTCGCTTTCGAAAAGTGTTTCTGGAAGTGCAGCACAATTCACAACCACAAATGGCTGGGCTTTTCGATTACTCGCATCATGGATGGCTCGAGCAATAAGTTCTTTTCCAGTGCCGCTTTCGCCTCTTATCAATACACTTGCTTTGGATTGGGCAACTCTTGAAGCAATACTCAATACTTCTTCCATTTCACTTCCGCTGTAAATAATCGAACTGAATGAAATAGAATCGAAAGTACTAATATTTTTAATTAATTCTTTGTTATCAGACAAAACCAAACTGCGTTCTTTATTTTTTTCGATGAGTTTCAGTAATTCCATCAAATCAATTGGCTTGCGTATAAAATCGGTAGCTCCTAATTTCATCATATCAACGGCATTCTCAACATCTCCATAAGCAGTTGAAATAATCACAGGCAGTTCTGGATTGATTTGTTTTATTTCAGAAAGAAGATCTTTACCGGTTTTATTTGGCATTTTGAAATCTGTAATTATCAGATCCAAATGATTCTTTTTATAGAAATTAACTGCCGCATCAACAGATGAAACATCATATACAATGTAGCCCTTTTTCTCAAGAAATCCCTTAATTGGAAGTCTTTGCGAATCTTCATCATCTACAAGTAATATTTTATATTTTTCCATTTTTATATCCTTTCAAATTCCAAAAAGAAAGTGGTGCCCACATTCAATTCCGAAATAAATCGAATGCTCCCGTTATGTTCCTGCATAATTTTATTTACAATTCCCAAGCCAAGACCTGTTCCTTTGTCTTTTGTAGTAAAATACAAATCAAATATTTTTTGCTTTGCATTATCCGAAATTCCGCATCCATTATCTTTTATTGAAATAGTTACTTTATTTCCGGTCATCAAAGACGAAACAATTATCTCGCCATTATTATTGATAGCATCAATTGCATTTTTTATTAAATTTATAAATACCTGCTCCAACTTATAATTATCTATTTTTGCAATTATATTCTGCTCGCAATTATCAATAATTTTGATATTTTGTATTTCGGCAGAATGTTTCAGCAAATCAATTGCCTTTTTAATTGGAGAATAGAGATTTCCCTCAATCAATACAGATTGCTTAAGTTTAGAAAATTCAATAAATTGTGAAATTATCAAATCAATTCTTTGAATTTCATTTCTGATGATTTTCACTAAACTATTATATTCATCTGTATCGCTTTTTGGCTCAAATTCATACTCCAATCTTTGAGCGATAACATTAATTGCGTTCATAGGATTGCGAATTTCATGCGCCACTCCAGCGGCAAGTTCGCCCGTTACAGCCAACTTTTCGTTTCTTTGAGCAAGTTTTTCGGCTTCTCTGATATGAGTAATATCACGGATAACTGCTATCGCAATATTGGAGTTACCGGTTTCGTCTGAGGCGATCGATTTGCTGTATGCGAGTGTATAATGTTTGTTATCTTTGGAATTAAATTCAATTTCATCATATTCGGATGAAGTTTGCTTTTCCAGAGTTTGGAATAATTCCAAAAAATCATTATTGAAAAAAGTAATATAATTATTTCCGATTTCCGGTTTACCAAACAATTGCTCGGCTTTCTGATTAAATAAAATTATATTGCAATTTTTATCGATTCCAATCACCGCTTCGTTAATGTTGGCGAGCAGAAGTCCCGTATAATTAAGCATTTGCTTATGTGCTTCTTTGAGTTTGATGTGCCTCGATCTCTGAAAAATAAATGCAAACGAAACACCAATTATCACAAACATTCCAAGAGCCAAAAAAATTGTTCTATTTTTATTTTTTTGATTGATTGCTGAAAATTTCTCAAGCGAAAGTCCAAGCCGAACAAGTATTTTGTGATCATTATTATTCAACGTTGTAACCGTTTCCAATACAATTTGATTGCTATATTCGGCAACTCTATTTGTAAGATTATTCGAATTATAAATCGAATCAAGAAAATCATAACATTGAATAGTTGTAATTGCATC
>JANJUO010000511.1 GCA_024710535.1 bacterium | reverse complement strand
TCAATAATCTCAATTAAAACAATATTATATTCACATAATTAGTATATTAATTGGCAAGAAATCACTTTTAAATGTAATTTCTTTTATTTGTGAAATAGTAACTACTCAGCCAAGTTAAACAAATTTACTTTTTTGGGCAATTTGCATATTTGGAATTTTCATCGCCGAACATCAGTTAAAAAATAAAATGTTTGCTCAACAGACAAAAAAAGTCTGTTCCACTAATTTTATTATTTTCAAGAAGATTAGGGATTTCTGTCTGATTTCATATAAGATATATTTTACTTTTTGAACAGTCAGAAAACTAAATTTATTCAATCTAATTAAACTCAATAATAAATTGAATTATTTGGAATAATTTCATAAATTTGCTTTTTTAAAATTAGTGGATTTCTATGAAATTAATTCTTATAATTGGCGCCATTATAGTTACTTTGGCTTTGATTTCTTATTCAATTGCAATTATTACCGAACAAAGAAAAAAAGTAATAACCCCATTTATTTTGAAATTTCTGACAATTGGAATATCTCTTGATATTATTGCAACTGCTTGTATGATAATTGGTTCGGATAATTCGCCATTCACTCTTCACGGTCTTTTGGGCTATTCAGCACTTGCATTTATGCTTGTTGATACCTACTTGATTTGGAAATTCAAACTGCAAAATGGCTATGATGTATTGGTCAGCAAAGGTATTCATCTTTATTCAAGAATAGCTTATTTGTGGTGGGTTGCGGCTTATATTACAGGAAGTATGCTTGTTGCATTAAAGTAAATTCAGAAGAATATGCACTCAATAAGCAACAGGAGAATTTTTCTTCGTGTCTTAAATTTTTACTTTTTAAACAGTCTAATTAGCATAGCTTTACTGCTGTTTGAAATTTGAAATTCATAATTTATAATTAATTCTGCTTGCAATCATTCATTTATTGCTTTTGATTTTACAATATTTAGCCGTTTTTTCACTCTTAACCATTTTTATATTTAGAATTTAAAATCTTTTTTGAGGTTGATATGACTTTAGAGCAAAAAGTAAATGAAGAAATGAAACTTGCTATGAAAAGTGGAAACAAAGTGCGATTGGAAACATTGCGTTCTTTGAGAGCAGGTATTATTGAATTTTCCAAAAGCGGTTTAGATCGCGATATGACAAGCGATGATGAAATCAAATTATTGAATAATCAAGCAAAAAGAAGGCGCGATGCTATTGATATGTACGAAAAAGCAGGCAGAACCGATCTCAAAGAAAAGGAAGAATTTGAATTGTCGGTGATTCAGGAATTTTTGCCTAAACCATTAACAGATGAAGAGATTGCAGACGTTATCAAAAAAGTGATAGCAGATGCAGGAGCTACTTCAATGAAAGATATGGGCAAAGTTATGGGTGCCTCTATGAAAGCATTAAGCGGCAAAGCAGACGGTAATAAAGTTCAGCAATTTGTTAAAGATATTTTGGGCGCCTTATAATATGTCTGACAAATCAGTCAATAACGAAGCAGAAAGAGAAAGCGTAATAAACGAATCTTTGAAACAACTCGAATTCAAAAATGTTTTGGATTTCATCTCGAAATATACCTATTCAAATCTTGGAAAGGAAATTATCCAAAAAACTTATCCAACCAATGATTTGGCTTATTTGAATCGCGAGCATACCTTGATTGAAGAAATGAAAAATCTACTCGTTTTTGAGACCGGCTTTTCGCTTGACGGCTCATCCGACATTAGAAATTTGATTTATAAATCAATGGTGGAAAATGCCACTTTGAATGCCGCAGAAATTCTCTTGGTTGGTGATTGCATTCGTTCTTTCAGACTGATTAAAACATATTATAATGACAAAGAATCAAAATATCCAAATTTAAGCGAAATTTCTACAAATTTATTTGAAAATCGTTTACTCGAAAAGCATATCAGCGAAGCGATTGATGATGTTGGCGAAATAAGAGATACTGCCACTCGCGAGCTTCATAGAATTCGCACGGAAATCAAAGAGAAATCTCAGAAATTACGTGCAAAAATCGGAAAAATTCTTCGTAAAGTTACCGAGCAAGAGCTTGTTCAGGAGGATTTCTATTCCGTTCGCGAAGGTAGATATGTTTTGCCTATAAAAGTTGAAAACAAGCGTGCATTACCCGGAATTATTCATGGCATTTCCCAAACCGGCTCTACGGTTTTCCTTGAGCCGGCTGAAGTTATCGAAATGAATAACGAATTATCTATTTTGAATAGCGAAGAGCAACGTGAAATTTGGCGAATTTTAGCAAATTTAACAAAAGAAATTGGAGATGACTCCAGACAATACCTTGCATCAATCGAAGTTATTGCTCATTTTGATGCATTAAGAGCAAAAGCAAAATATGCTCTTGATTATAATGGTATAAAGCCGGTAATTTCGGATATTCCTGAAATTCACTTGAAAAATATTCGCCATCCTTTATTGGTTCAAGGCAAAGGATTGAAATCTGTGATTCCGCTCACTGTCCGATTTGATGAAGAAAAGCGTGGGCACTTGATTTCCGGTCCTAATGCCGGTGGCAAAACTGTTGCACTTAAGAGCATTGGTTTGAATATTGTTATGGCAACAAGCGGAATCTTTCCATTGGGTGAATGTATTACTGATTTCCGAACTATTTTCACAGCAATTGGCGATCATCAATCTGTTGAAAATGACCTAAGTACATTTAGTTCGCAAATGTTGCAATTAAGAAGAATAATTGACAATTGCGATGCCAAATC
>JANJUO010000508.1 GCA_024710535.1 bacterium | reverse complement strand
ACGGAACGGGAATTAGAACCTTCCGAAGGTTTGAAACCTTCGGAAGGTTTTGTGTTTTGGTAGCTCAAACATCCTTGTTTGAGAAATTATGGTTCTGTCGGATGTTACATCCGACATTTTTGAGCGTCAGTTGTAACAACTGACGGAACGGGAATTAGAACCTTCCGAAGGTTTGAAACCTTCGGAAGGTTTTGTGTTTTGGTAGCTCAAACATCCTTGTTTGAGAGAATTGAAATGTGACAATTTAAATAATAAGGTTAATTAATTTGGGATACATTTTTCTACTAAGGTTAATGAATGAAATAAGGTTTTGAATACCATATTTATTAAGAAAACCTTAGTAGAAAATTTTAATGGCTCAATAAACAACCTTATTAATTTCTGGATTTCTCGCCTGCGGCTTCGAAATGACGGAATGCATTATGACATCCGTTGTTTCTTTTGTAATCGCAATAATTTCTGAATAAGAATCATCATAATTACTGCAAAACATCGGATGTCTGAGAAGCACCATTGAATATTTTATATTGGAACCTCACCCCGACCCTCTCCTGCGAGGAGTAGAAAGTAAAAAGAGAGCCATCCGATGGTTTGAAACCTTTTGAATTATTATGATATTTTTTATAAAAACTAACTTGGGTAAACTATTAAGAAGATTTCAATTCAACATTATAAATTTCAATTATTCTTAAAAGAGAGAGTCTTTTTCAATAATCAAATTAATTAATCGTTAATATAGCATTAAAGTTAAATAAAAAAATAAATAGGTTTTTATGGAAGGAATTTTTTCAAACAGGGTAAATGAAGTTATAAGATTAAGCAGGGAAGAGGCATTGCGTTTGGGTCATGATTATATTGGAACCGAACATTTGCTACTTGGAATCATTCGTGAAGGCGAAGGTCTTGCAATCAAAATTCTCAAAAATCTTGGAGTGGATTTATATAAATTAAAAAAAGGTATCGAAGATAGTGTTCGCCAATCTGGGAATACCTTAACTATTGGTAATATTCCTCTAACAAAGCAGGCAGAGAAAGTATTGAAAATTACTTATCTCGAAGCAAAATTATATAAATCAGATGTGATTGGTACTGAGCATTTGCTTTTGTCATTACTTCGTGATGACGAAAATATAGCGGCTCAAATATTAACACAATTTGCAATTATTTATGATAATGTCAGAAAAGAATTGGATAATATTCTTAGCGGAAATCCAAGTAATCCAAAACAGTCTCAAATGGCTTCGAAAGCCAAACAACAAAAGGAAAAAGTGAAAACTCCTGTGCTTGATAATTTTGGTAGAGATTTAACAAAATTAGCAGTTGAAGGAAAGCTGGATCCTGTGATTGGCAGAGCAAAGGAAATCGAACGTGTTTCTCAAATTTTATCAAGACGCAAGAAGAATAATCCTGTACTCATTGGAGAGCCTGGAGTTGGCAAAACTGCAATCGTTGAGGGCTTAGCCTTGATGATTATTCAGAAAAAAGTTTCTCGTGCTTTGTTTGATAAACGAATTGTTACTTTGGATTTGGCTTCTCTTGTTGCTGGTACAAAATATCGCGGTCAATTCGAAGAGCGTATGAAAGCTGTTATTAACGAACTTGAAAAAGCAAAGGATGTAATTCTTTTCATCGATGAAATCCATACAATTGTTGGTGCTGGTGGTGCATCTGGTTCGCTTGACGCATCGAATATGTTCAAACCTGCCCTTGCAAGAGGCGACATCCAATGTATTGGAGCAACAACTTTGGATGAATACAGACAAAGTATAGAAAAAGACGGAGCTTTGGAAAGAAGATTCCAGAAGATTTTGGTTGATCCACCAAGTGCTGAGGAAACTACAACAATTTTACATTCAATCAAAGATAAATACGAAGAGCATCACAATGTTGTATTTTCTGATGATGCAATCGAATCATGTGTGCGTTTATCCGAGAGATATATTAGCGATAGAATGTTTCCGGACAAAGCAATCGATGTATTGGACGAAACCGGATCGAGAGTTCATTTGGCAAATATTAGCGTTCCAAAGGAAATAATTGAAATTGAAGAGAAAATTGCCAAAGTTAGAATTGATAAGAATGCCGTTGTTAAAGCACAAATTTTTGAAGAAGCTGCAAAATTGCGAGATTTAGAAAAAAATCTTCAGAATGAATTGGAAATTGCAAAAAATGAATGGAATAATCGTTCAAATGAGCAGGTTTATCCAGTTACCGAAGATGATGTTGCTGACGTTGTGTCTATGATGACAGGAATTCCGGTTAATAAAATAGCAGAAAGCGAATCAAACAAATTGCTTAAATTATCTGAAGAATTAAAGAAAATTGTTGTTGGGCAGGACGAAGCAATTGATTCTCTTGCAAAAGCAATTCGTAGAGCAAGAGCGGGTTTGAAAGATCCAAACCGTCCAATCGGTTCATTTATGTTTTTAGGTCCAACCGGCGTTGGAAAAACCGAACTTGCAAAAGCACTTTCACGCGTTATGTTTAATACAGAAGATGCTTTGATTCGAATTGATATGAGTGAATATATGGAAAAATTTGCCGTATCAAGATTTGTTGGAGCGCCTCCGGGATATGTAGGATATGAAGAAGGTGGACAGCTTACGGAAAAAGTTCGCAGAAAGCCATATTCAATAATTCTTTTGGATGAAATTGAAAAAGCACATCCTGATGTATTTAATATTTTGCTTCAAGTTTTTGATGATGGTGTTTTAACTGACGGCTTGGGAAGAAAGATTGATTTCAAAAATACAATCATAATCATGACCTCAAATGTGGGAACAAGAGATGTGAAAGCGGGTGGAAAAATTGGTTTCTCTATGGATAAGCCAAAAGAAGATTACGAACACATCAAGTCAACAATCGAAGATGCAATTAAGAGATTATTCAATCCAGAATTTATTAATAGAATTGATGATTTCATTATATTCCACAAACTTGAAAAGAAACATATCCATGATATTATCGACATTCAAATTCAAAGACTTGTTAAGAGAATGAAAGACAGAAAATTCTCACTTGTATTAGATGAAAAATCAAAAGATTTCTTGGTTGAAAAGGGATTTGATGATAAATTTGGAGCCCGTCCATTGCGTAGAGCCCTTCAGAAATACATCGAAGATGAACTTGCTGAAGATATGCTTAGAGGCGAGATTGGTATAGGTGCAAAAGTATTCGGCAATTTTGATGAAACGTTGAATAAAATTGTATTCACCTCAATTGATGGAATCAAGCAAATTGACGAAACAAAATTAAATACTCCAAAAATTTCCAATGAAAATATCTTGATTGATAAATCAAAACTTGAAGTTTCGGAAGTGAAGGACGTTGCTGAATTTACTGATGATTTCAGTGTAAATTAATCAAATATTATAATGATAATTAAATCCATATTATATTATTTATGATATGGATTTTTTTTGATAAAAATACAATTATGTATAAAATTATTAAAAAAATATTGCAAAAATTACTTCAAAAAAAACAATTGTTTAAAGTTGAATTATTTTTGCGTGAAATTTCTGCTTTGTTTTATTTTGGGAAAAGTGTAGAATGTAATGTTTGTAATTCAAAATTTAGAAAATTTATAAATGAAAATAATACGCTGATTTGTCCGAAATGTGGATCTACTTCAAGGAGTCGTCATTTATTTTCAATAATCTGCGATATGGATTTAAATGAAAATAATAAAATTTTGGATTTCTCACCATCAAGAAATATTTACAGAAAAATGAAGGAAAAGTACCAAGATAATTACATTGCAAGCGATTTGTCAGGTGATTTTTTATTTGATGAAAAGTATGATATAACGAAAATTGATTGCCCTGATAAACAATTTGATTTGATTATTTGCTATCATATATTGGAGCATATTATTGATGATTTAGCCGCAATTAATGAATTGTATCGTGTTTTGAAGCCAAATGGACAATGTATTATTCAAACTCCATTCAAAGAAAGTGAAATTTATGAAGATT
>JANJUO010000237.1 GCA_024710535.1 bacterium | reverse complement strand
TAGCCGGAAAGTACGCCCAGCGAAAGCCCGACAGCCGCAGAACTTTCGGATACCGCCGGGCCGAGATTCTGGCAGCCCTCTTCAACGGTATTATCCTGGTAGCTGTCACCATTTATCTCTTCGTCGAAGCCTACCATCGCTTCTTGAATCCGCAGGAAGTCAAGGGAAGGCTGATGCTGATCGTCGCAGTAATCGGACTTCTTGCCAATCTGGCAGCCGTTCTGCTACTGCATCGGCATAGCCACGAGAATATTAACCTGCGTGCCGCCTACCTGCATCTTTTCGCCGACACACTCAGCTCAATAGCAGTGATCATCGGCGGCATCCTCATGTGGGCTTACGGCTGGTATTGGATTGACCCATTAATAACCGTGCTCATCGGCCTTTACATTCTCAGGGAAACCTATGGCATACTGAGGGAGACCACCTCAATCCTCATGCAGTCGGCGCCCGACAACATCGACCTGAACCTCATACAGGCTGAAATACAGCAACTTGAGGGCGTTAAGAACATCCATCACGTGCATCTCTGGAGGCTCGACGACGAGCGTATCCACTTCGAAGCACACCTGAGCCTCGACAGCGACATGAAGATCACCGACAGCCGCCATGTCCGGCAGCAGGTAGAGGAATGGCTGCATGAGAATTACCACATCGACCACGTGACATTGCAGCTCGAGTACGAGCCCGCCTGCCCTGAAGGAATCATCGCACATCCCGAACATACACACCATCACTAAGCCACTACACTCATGAACCGAACCCTTCGATCCATTCTGCTCTGGCTTGGCGCCATAGTATTCACTCTTGCTATCGCCGTATTCCAGCGAATGACAGGCCCAACCCACCCTGTCACCTACAAGTTCAGCCTCAACAACAATGACTACAAAGTGAAGCTGATTCGTACCGCCGAAACCAATACCCTCGAAGGCGAGGTATATGGGCAGAATGGCAAATTCCTGGAAATACCTTACCTGATCCCCGATACAGCCATCACAGGCAGCATGATTTACCGCCGATATAAGAGCTACGATGAGTGGACCGAAGTGACAATGCTGCGTCGTGGTGACACGCTATTTGCCAGCTTTCCCGAGCAGCCCTGGGCAGGTAAAACAGAGTACATGGTTTCCTTCAGTGACGGTAAAACTATTGCCCGCCCCGTTGAGGAAACTATTGTGCTGCGCTTCAAGGGAGCTGTGCCCGACAACATCCTCTTCCCGCACATCCTGCTGATGTTCCTGGCGATGCTTTTCAGCACCCGCACAGGTTTCGCAGCGCTGGCGCGCGAAAAGGCCACCTTTGTGTACACCATCTTTACCATCCTCTTCCTGGTACCAGGGGGGCTCATTCTCGGGCCCATAGTTCAGAAATATGCCTTCGGTGCGTATTGGACAGGCTGGCCCTTCGGTCATGACCTTACCGACAACAAGACAGCCGTCGCCTTCATCGCCTGGCTTCTTGCCCTGATCATGCTTTGGCGCAACCGCGAGAAGCGCGGCTGGGCCCTGGTAGCATCAATTGTATTGTTGGCCATGTACCTCATTCCCCACAGTGTACTCGGCTCCGAGATCGACCACCGCGAGCAGGGTGCAGCTCCGGTGAGCGAACAGAGCATTGACAGTATTGCCATTCAGGCTGACACCCTTCTCCCTGATAGCACTGCCGCCGACACTATGCTACTGACAGAGTAGCGATGGATTGCTTTCTTAATGGTGAGCGCCGGGAGCTGCCTGATTGGCTGAACCGCGGTTTCAGCTACGGCGATGGCCTGTTTGAGACGATGCGCTATTACGATGGCCGGATACTGAACCTATTGTCGCATCGAAACCGGCTGGCGCTGGGGATTCGTATTCTGAGGCTTACACATCCCGACCGCTTTATGCGAGAGTGGCAGGACGCCGCTGAGACCCTTGCCGCCGACCTGAACAACAATGCTCGCATCCGCCTGACAGTATTCCGCTCCGGCGCCGGCTTCTACCTGCCAGAATCCAATCAGCTTGAATGGCTGCTGCAGGCCTATCCCATGGATCAGGAGCCCTATCCTGAATCAGCAGGGCTGAAGACGGGCCTTGCCCGCACAGTCCGCCGTCCTTTGTGGAACCTAAGCAGCTTCAAGATGCTGGGCAGCATCCCTTCAGTACTGGCACGGCTCGAGGCCTCCGAGAAGGGCCTCGATGAGCTGGCCATGCTGAACTTCAGCGGGAGGCTCAGCTCTGCAAGCCAGGGCAATATCTTCCTTTGGATCGACGAGGCCCTCCACAGCCCCTTACCCGGCGAAGGACAGGTGGAAGGCACCATGAAGCAGGCGCTGCTGGCAGCTTGCGAGAAACTGGGGATCAGGGTCATCAGCCGGCAGATTCCAGAAAAAGACCTCGAAAAGGCAGAGGAAATCTACGTCAGCAACGCCATAAGCGGCCTCCAGTATGTGGCTGAATTCGAAGGCCGGCCCTTGCGCAGCGAGCATTATCATCCCCTGCGCACTGCATTGCGTGAGATGTTGCTGGTTTAGTCGGTGGTCGATGGTCGATGGTCGATGGTCGGTGGTCGGTAGTCGATGTCC
>JANJUO010000218.1 GCA_024710535.1 bacterium | reverse complement strand
GAATTGACAAAACAATTATTGATATAATAATATTCTTGTTGATGATAATTTTTGAAGACTTCCAACTGTAAATTAATGACATCACTTGAGTAATGAGAAAAGCCATACTTAGAAATATACTCCAATTATTATAAAAACTAATATCGGCTGTCGCTTTTTTTTTTCCTAACATATCAAGTATTAGCGGATAACTTGTTCCAATGAATATGATAGTTGTTGCAAATATCATAAATATTGCTCCCATTAGCAAAAACATTTCTCGGCTTACGAAATTAGTATAGATTTTAGATGCTTTTATATTGTTTAATCTTAAAGAAAGCATTATCAAAGAAAACAATGTATAAAATATTAGTATCATTAGTAAAATTGAATAAACAGAACTTCCCGGATCGATAAAAGAATGTACTGATGTACTTCCCAGTATTCCACTTCTTGTTAAAAAAGTTGCATATAGAACCAAAATAAACGAACTTATAGCCAACAAGAAATTCGTTCTAATCAACCCGTTTGATTTTTTTTGGATCAAGGTTGTGTGTAGTAACACAATAATTAGCATCCAAGGTATCAAAGACGAGTTTTCAACGGGATCCCATCCCCAAAAACCTCCCCAACCTAAAGTTTCATACGCCCAAATTCCTCCCAAACTAATTCCAAGACCAAGCAGACCTGCACCAATTAAAATCCATTTGAATGCAATCTCTATCCAATTGAAATAATCTTTTTTTATTAGTGCAGTAATTGCAATCACGAATGGAATAGACAACGCAGTGTAGCCGGCAAACAAAATCGGAGGATGAATAATTATCCAAATGTTTTGAAGAATCGGGTTTAGACCTTTGCCAAAAAGAGGTTTTGCTCCTTCTTTTATTCCGCTTGAAGCAAAGGTTTCCCAGACGTACTCGAACGGGCTTTTGATGATTAACAAAAGCAAAATAAAGGCAAGAATTGAAATTAGTAAACTCATTGAGATACTTTCGTAGCCATTATATTTCTTTATGTTTTGCTGGAAAAAGAATCCGAAAACTACAAAGAATAATGCCCAAAGCAGAAATGAGCCTTGGCTGCCGGCATAAAAAGATGAGAACAACAACAAGTTACTTAATTCGGAAGATGAATAATCCCAGATGTATGTATATTGGTAATTATGTTCGAATATATTTAATAGAAAAAAGCCGGAAACAAAAAGAGTACAGGCAATTGTAGAATAGAACAGTATTCTTGCATATTTTAAATAGGCAGATTGATTTTTTATAGATAACAAATAAAAAATGATTGATGCAATTGCCAATAAAAAATTTATAAAAATTAAAATTTTTCCAAACATAATTATTTTCCTAATCTATGATTTTGAAAATTAGTGATTTAGTTTTGTTTTGATTTTGCTTTTTGGAATCTTCTTGAATCAAAATTGGCTTCACGATTATTCTTGAAGAAGATATACCTTTCTTATTTAAATACATAAGTGAATTATTTGCAAATTCTTGAGCATCGTTCATAGGATTTTCGGACTTAGTATAATCCATATTCACTTCAATCAGCAATTTAGTTTTCTTCTTTTTTTTCAGATATTTAACTATTGAACTTAGATATGGCTTCATTGCTTGACTTATTTCCGGCTTGGAATTTTCCTTGAAAGAAAATGCTTTTGGAACATCTTTTTTGATCACAATTTTCTGTGGTAATTTCCTTGTTACAGGAGTAATTGATTTTGTGGTGTTATTACTGTCATTTTTAATTAAGAAAGTATTATTTTCAACTGATTCAACTTCAAATGTAACTACTTCTTCTTCAACTATTTCTTCATCATCAGTTTCGGGTTCTTCTGTACTTTCATCAACAACTCCGGCAACAGGTTCTTCGTGAAGACTATATTTATTTTGGTATTTGTAAGTTTGTTTTTTATGACAGCCGGGCGAACAAGTTCCTCCGGAATCTGCTTTTACAAACTTGATAGGCATTTTCCAATTACCAAACTCAACAAAATCTTTTATTGTGCGAAGATTGTTCGATCCATGAACATCATGGCAATCAATGCAATTTCTTCCTTTTGTTTTATTAACATGAACAAAGTGCAAGTTTCTAGTTCCATTTCGAAAGTTAGTTAAAGAATCCGAAGTGGGGGAGGTCATTAGTTGTTCGCTATGACAAGCAAAACATAATTGAAATGATTCGAATTTTCCTTCAATATATTTATTTGGAAAGAACTTTCTAATTAACATGGCATTATTATCAGAAGAATGTGCGGCATGACAATCTGTACATTTACCGGATTCAACAGGACTATGAACTTTTCTAAGAGTGAGTTTTTCTTTGATATTAGAAAGCATCCTTGTTTCGGTTTGAATTGGCTTGTTATGGCAATTCAGACATAAATCAGGTTGATCGAAAGCAACAAGTTTTTCAAGGGATGAATAATGTGGATGGTGACATTTGATACATTGTCCATCAATAGAAGGTTTATGAATTACCTTTTTGCCATCCATAGGATCATGACATTTAAGACAAATTGCCTTTTCCTGAAATTCAACAAGAAGTGCTTTATTGTTTGCAGAGTGCGGCAAGTGACATTCTTTGCAATTGCCTTCATCAAATAAGGGATGAACAGATGTTGCATCACTTGCATCTTTTTTATGGCAATCAAAGCAAAGTTGTGGCGTCTTTTTAAGAAGTTCAAACTCACTTCCGTTATCATCAGGATGTTTACTTCCATTTTGTTTGTGACATATAAGACAATCTTTTCTCAGTGGTTCATGAATGATTTTTTGAGAGAAAATTTCATTATGACACTTTGCACTAACACAATTTTTGATTTGATTTTGTTCATTTTGCTCGAAACCTGCATTAGAAGTAGAGTCATAAATAAATAGAGCATTTATAAATGCCACTAAGCTTACTAAATATATTATTTTTGTAGTTTTCAAAACGTTCTTTCAGCTTTAATGAATAAACCGCGATAATCATTTTGGTATGAAGCAACTTTGCGATGATACAGATCCAACCCAGTTGTAATCAGCATTTGAGCAATATTCATACTATATTCTAATTTGAAATTCAAGAAGTCCGAATTTTGGTTTCTTGTTTGCTGATTTAAATAACCAGTTTCGATATTCAAATTTGAATTTGAAGTAATTCTAAAAGTCATTCTAATATTTGCATCAATAAATTGATTATTTTCATCTGTTTGAGTATAAAAGTAATTATGAAAAGCAGAATTGAATGCCAGAATCATATTTGAAGAAACTTGTGAAGAATATCTTCCAAAAACATAATTTGATATATAAGGTAATATATCAGAATTATGTGAATTTATTTCAAATCCAAAGTTTGCTTCATATAAATTCAACTGAAAGCCAGCCATAGTACTATAAATTTTGTTTAATATTGCAAATTGATCATACTTGATATTTGTAAAATCATTGGTATAGATTTGCGAATAGAAGTCAAATTTATTTTCAAATAAAGAAATTTTGAAATATAGATTATGAGCCAATAGGTCGTATTGGTAATTTGCAGGATTTTCTACTACATAATCTACAAAAACTACTGCATTTCTTTGTATTCTTCCGCCGGGAATTCTTTGAATTTCATAAAAGTTTCCTCTTTGAACAACAATATAATCAATTTGCTTTTCATAAATGATTGCAGAAGAATTATCTTTTACTATAATTGAACCTTCAATTACAAAGGGATATTTTAATAAGATTTGTTTGAAATCATCAAGTTGCAATGATTCATTTTTTATCATTGTATTTTGGATTCCACTTGTTCTATCGTTCTTGTCAAATCGAAATTCATAATTCAGCAATACTTGTCCGGATGTGATTTTTTTGTTGTAATTAAAACCAATTGAAAATTGATTTCTTACTTCATCAGAAAAGGATTGGGAAGAATTAAAATATTGATAGTTGAAAAATGAAAGCAAACTCTTGAATAATTGATGCTCTAATCTAGCGTTTAAATTACTGTTAGAA
>JANJUO010000197.1 GCA_024710535.1 bacterium | reverse complement strand
AATAATTTCATAATAGCAAATTACTGAATAAGCATTTTTTTTGTCGATTGAATAGTTATAAAATATTCAATAATGAATTCTATTGCATTATTACATCCAATTGCCATCGCACATACATTGACCAACTACCATCAGGACGGGCAAATTTTGCAAGTTCGATCATCAATTTTTCTTCATCTTTATCGATTTGATACTCTTGGAATACCTTATCAATTGCTTTCATTTCTTGCTTAGTCAATTCCATTATTTCCATTTCTTTTTGAAATATTCATAAAATGTTACATTCATCATAAATAGTAGCAAACTATATATTGTATCTTCTATAGGAATTGTATAAAGTCTGATTCCAAGATTTTCGCTATTATTATAAAGCACAACAGGCATTGCAGTCAGTAATCCATTTACCAGAAAAAATGGCAAAAGTGATACCAAATAAGCCACATAAAATCTTCCAAGCCATTGTGGCTTCCATAACAATGCGTGCAAAATCAGAAATAAACCCGTAAAAAGAAATGCAATAAATGTGTAACTTTTTTCAAAATTTATAATTGCTAATAGGATTAAAATCAAGCCGATTGCAAAACTGATTTTTCCTGCGGACTTGCTCAATATATCTTTTTTTAAGTATAAATTCACAACTTCATATACAAAAACACAGGCAAATGGAACACTTATAAAAAATAACCACTCTTCAAGCGGAAGATTAATTATGTAAATACCTAAAAGATATTCATTATTAAATGACCATACACCATACTGTGTTTTGAATACATCCCAGATTATAAAAAATGTTCCTGTCAGAAAAATTGAAGGAAATACAAATTTCCAATTATTGAAAAATTTTATTTTTGACTCAAAACTCTGAACAATCGGAAAAAGAAGCGTAAGTATGTTTATAATCAAGTATGTATATTGCTTTTCTATCATTTTTTTGCCTCGTTTGCCATATCGAAATACTTTTTAGAAAATATCAACATACCAAAGGATTCGCCAGGATATTTGGTCAAATATTTGTGATGAGCGTGATGTGCCTTCAATACAGCTTTCAAATATTTATTTTCAACTTTACCGAAAAGAAATTTTCTAAGTTTTTTAAGTCTCTGATGAATCAGAACTTCATGAAACAAAAAGTATGCAACTCCATACACTAATATACCATACCCAATCCAAATTTTGAAATCAAAGCCATCAATTGCACCAAACATAATAAAAAGCCAACTTGGAATCGCAAAAATCAAAAAGAAAGTATCATTTTTCTGAAAAAATCCTTTTGGCTGATTGTGATGATCTTCATGAAGCGACCACAAAAACCCATGCATAACATACTTATGAGCAAACCAAGCCACAAATTCCATAAAGAAAAATGTAGCAATAACAATCAAAAAAGCTGATAATATATCCATAACTCCTCATAAAATTATAAAAATAATATATTTTTTTGTAATAATAAAGAATTATTTAATTTTTTGCATGTGAAAAATTAAATTTTGTTATTAATTAATTTTTTTGTAAATTTAAATGATTGTTTGATTTATATTTTTTGGGCTTATGAGAAATTTTATTTTTGTTTTTGTAATTATGCTTTCAATCGCAGAACTAACTGCAACCGACTTCCAAACATATCGCGATAGCACAGTATTTTATCGCGAAAAACAAGATTTCAATACTGCTTTGAAGTGGTCGCATCTTGCATTACAAGCGGCAGAAAAGAAATTTGGCAAGGCGGATACGAATTATACGGATATTCTTTGGCGACACGCAGAAACATATAAAAGTTTAAACAAATTAGACTCTGCAATCAACATAATGGAGATTTGTTGGAATATCAGCAAAGAAATTTATCCTGAAAATCATAAATTCAAAGCAATTGTATTAACTCATTTGGGTGAATATTATTATGAAAAAAACAACTTTGCAAAAGCAGATACATTACTGAATAATGCTTATGAAATGACAAAAATGCTGTTTGGTTTGGAAAGCAATGAATCTGCTTCCTTAATTTTGCGATTAGCTACTTTGAATAGGAATTTAGGTAAGTATCAAATTTCAGAAGAGTTATTCAAATTAGGTTTTGAGATATTCCCAAAAGTTTATCCTGAAAATGATTCTCAAATTATGCAATTATATAATAGTGCGGCTTCATTTTATCGACTAACAGGAAATTACAAAAAAGCTGAATTATACTATCTTAAGGCTTTTGAAATTGCCAAAATTCTGTATAAAGAGCCACACATTAACTTTACAACAATCCTTGCAAATATGGGTGTTTTTTATTATTCAGTTGCAAATTATGATAAAGCTAAGCAATTCATGATTGAATCTTTAGAATTAATGCGTCAATTAAAAATTACGGAAAATAATCAAATTGCATCAATTTATCATAATTTAGCTCATATTTATCATACAACCGGGAAACTTGAAACTGCTGATTCCATTTTTCAAATTGCACTTGAAATGAGAAGGCGTCTATTCAAAAATGGACACAACGATTTGGCGAAAACGCTGATGGGTTTGGCTGATTTAAATAAAGAAATTCGCAAGTATGAAATTTCAGAAAAGTACTACCTTGAAGCAATTGAGATGAGAAGAAATTTGTACAAAAATTCTCATCCTGATTTGGGAAATTCAATTAACTCGTTGGCATCTTTATACATGATTAATATGAAAAAACATAAAGAAGCAATACCACTTTTTATGGAAGCACTTGAAATTAATTCCAAATTTTATACTAGAAATAATTTGGAAAGTATGTCCACAATCAGAAATGCAATTTATGCTTACGAATTTATTAACGACATAAACAAAGCAGATAGTTTATGGAATGTTATAATTGACAACAGTATTGACTTAATTGAAAATTACTTTCCTTCAATCAGCGAAAATGAAAAAGTTATGTTTCTAAGTAAAATTCAAGAGAAATTAGATCATTTTACATTGTTTGTTTATAATTTCAATAATCGAATTCCTCAATTACTTACCAAATTATTCAATAATCAACTCTATTTTAAAAGTATTGTTTTGAATGAAAGCAAGAAATTGACAGAAATTGTAAACTCAAGTAAGGATTCAAGTTACATCAAATTATTCAATGATTGGGTGCAGAGCAAAGAGCAAATAACGAAGGTCTATGCAATGAGCCCAAATCAATTGAAAGCAAAAAATATTAATCTTGATTCACTTAAAAATATTGCAAATCAACAGGAACGAGAACTTGTAACAAAATCGGAAAAGTTTAAATTAGAATTAGACAAGAAACACTATTCGTTGTCTGATTTACAAAGCAAGTTGGATTCTAAATCTGCAACTGTAGAAATCATAAGTCATAAATTCAAACGACTTAATCAAATTGAAGACTCCATCATTTATATCGCTCTCATCCTCAAAAAAGATTCGAAATATCCGGAAATTGTGATTCTTAATAATGTTTTTGAATTGGAAAATGAGCATTTAGCAGCTTATAAAGCAGAACTAAAATCAGATGATGATAATAAGAAGAGTTTTGCTAATTATTGGGCACCAATTGCCCAAAAGCTGCAAGGAATCAAGAAAGTTTACATTTCTCCTGATGGAGTTTATAATAAAATTAATCTTTCAACTTTGAAAAATCCGAAGTCGAAAAAGTATCTTGATGACGAAATTGAAATTATTAATCTAACAAATCTTAAAGATATAATTGATATAAATAATGAAAATCTTGCAAAAAATGCAACTTTTGAATTATTTGGCGATCCGGCTTTCGATGAATTGGAAATAGATACTTCAAGTGTAATAGCCGGCATAAATCGCTCAATTGATAGCAACGATAGAGCTGGAATTCAACTGAATCCATTGCCAAATACACGCACAGAAATTGAAGAAATTGCCAATATTTTAAATAAAAAGCAATTTAAATTCAATAAATATTTGGACAAAAATGCCAGCGAGAAAATTATCAAAAATTTGAATAATCCAACAGTTTTGCATCTTGCTACGCATGGCTAT
>JANJUO010000184.1 GCA_024710535.1 bacterium | reverse complement strand
AAATTACTCAGTTTCTCTTGCAGAAAAAATAATTCCGGCAACGGATTTATCAGAGCAAATTTCAACAGCCGGCTTTGAGGCGTCAGGCACAGGAAATATGAAATTTATGCTAAATGGGGCGCTTACAATAGGCACATTAGATGGAGCAAATATCGAAATGATGGAAGAAATGGGTGCAGAAAATATGTTTATTTTTGGATTAAATGCTGATGAAGTTGCAAATATTCATCAAAATGGCTATAATCCAATGCATATTTATCACACAAATCCCGATGTGAAAAATGTTCTGGATTTAGTAAAATCAAACTATTTCAATGCATTAGAACCCGGAATTTTTGATGAATTCATTGAAAATCTTCTATATAAAGGTGATAAATACTGCTTACTTGCTGATTTTGCAGCATATTCAAAAGCGCATGAAGATGCGGCAAGATTATATACTGATAGAAAAGCATGGATTAAAAAATCAATATTGAATACTGCAAGAAGCGGAAAATTCTCAAGTGATAGAACTATTAAGCAATATGCCGAAGAGATATGGAAATTGAAAAGTGTTTCAATTAAAGATAATGATATAATTTAAATAAAGATACTTAAAATGAATAAATTTAAAATAATAGCCGGACCTTGTGTTATTGAATCGAAAGAATTATTGAAAATTACTTGCGAAAAACTTTTGGATTCAATAAAAACTTTTGAGGTTGATTTCTACTTTAAGGCATCATATAGAAAAGCAAATCGTTCAAGTTTTGGAGCTTTCGAAGGCGTTGGTGATTTGATTGCATTGGAATGGATGAAAGAAATTAGCACAGAATTTAAAGTAAAAACAATTACAGATATTCATAGCCCAGAAGAAGCATTTATTGCATCCAATTTTGTAGATGCCCTTCAGATACCAGCATTTCTTAGCAGACAGACTGATTTGCTTGTTGCCGCAGCAAAAACTGGAAAAACTGTAAATATCAAAAAAGCCCAGTTTATGGCTCCTGACGATATGAAAAAAGCTGCAAAAAAAGTAACAGAATCAGGCAACAATAATATTTTTCTAACCGAGCGTGGCACATTTTTTGGTTATCATGATTTGGTAGTTGATTTTAGAAGTTTAGTTAGAATGAAAGAATTTGGTTTTCCGGTAATTTACGATGCCACTCATTCCCTACAACAACCAAGTTTGAATGAGCAATCCGGTGGTTTTAGAGAGTTAATACCTGCATTGGCGCGAGGTGCTGTTGCAGTAGGTATTGATGGTGTTTTTTTTGAAACCCATCCTAATCCGGAAAAAGCTTTAAGCGATTCTGCAACACAATTGCCTTTGAATCAAGCATCTGAATTTATTGATCAAATAATTAGAATTAATGAATTAGTTTCGAGTTTCAAATGAAATATATATTAGTGTTTTTAATTCTTAGTTATTTAGCATTTTCAGGTGTGAAAATCACATCCCAAAATACTATTATGCTCGAATCAGGCAATCAAACTCAAAGTTCGATTATGTATGTTGATAAAGCATTTTTGAAAATAGATGAAAGTGACGGAAAGAACAAAATTTCGGTTATTTATGATAAATCAAAACAATTAATGTTTATGCTTAATCACACAAGCAAAACATATTTAACTATTTCAAAAAGTGATATGATTGAGTTGGCTAAGCAAAAAAAAGAACAAATAAAAAAGATCGAAAGTGAAATTTCCAAAATGCCAAAGGAACAAAAAGCATATTACAGTGAATTGCTAAAGAAGCAAAAGGAGGCAATAAATCCCGATAAACTCAAATTGAAGTATGCTAAACAAAAATCTACTGAAAAAATTGAAAAATGGAATTGCATTTATTATAAAGCAACTAAAAATAAAGAACTAATAAAGGAACTTTGGACTGCTGAGTATAGCGATTTCGGACTTGAAAAATCTGATTTTGATATAATTGGAGAATTTGCAAAATTCAATCAAACGGCGGCAAGCGACATCCAAAAACAATTTGGGTTTTCTGCTGGTAACGAAGAAAAAAAAGAATATAGCGGCTACCCTATCAAACAAATTATTTATGTGAATAAGAAAAAAGTTGGTCAGTCCTTAGTCAAGAATATTGAGATAGAAAAGTTCGATGATGCTTTTTTTAAAGTTCCAAGTGATTTCAAAAAACAAGCAATCCCTACATCGAAATGAGAATGAGAATTTATCACATATTATTTCTAATTATTCTATTTTATGGATGCAATGATCCAAAAAAAGAAGCATTCAAGAAAGTAGATTCGATAGATGTAACTAATGTTCCCGATCAAATTGCTTATGACATAGAAGTAGCATTTGTAGATTCAAGTTACACAAAAGCAATTTTGAATGCAAATCGTGGCAGAATTTTCAATAACAGATTCGAAACATTACTCGATGGCGAGGTTTCAGTAAAATTTTTGTCTCAATATAATGGTAGTCGGGTCAGTTTATTAACTGCAGATTCTGCCAAAATAGACGACAAAACCAAGAATATGCTTGCATGGGGAAAAGTTGTTGTTATTTCCGACAGTTCAAATACAAAATTAGAAACATCGGTATTGGAGTGGCATAATGAAAATCGAAAATTATACTCTACTGCTTATGTTAAGATTACTTCCAGATCAGAAATTATCGAAGGTTATGGATTCGAAAGTGATCCAAACCTCACTTATTATAAAATATTAAAAGTTAGCGGTGTTCAACAAGCAAGGTAAAAATTATGAAAAAAATCTTAATAGCAGGCAATTGGAAAATGAATACAAATGTTGAATCTTCAACAGAATTTTGCCTGAATGTTTTAGAAATCACAAAAAATATGGATTTAAAATTCACAGTTTTGATTTGTCCTCCTTTTGTAAATTTGGGAAATTGTATTTCTATTCTTAAAGACAGCAATGTTACTGTTGGAGCACAAAATTGTTGGTATGAAGAAAAGGGCGCATTTACTGGAGAAATTTCAGTTGATATGCTTAAATCGGTTGGCTGTACATATTGTATTGTAGGTCATTCCGAGCGAAGAACAATTTTTGGTGAATCAGATGAAATTATAAATAAAAAAGCAAAAGCGTTGCTGAAAAGTGGTCTCAAACCAATTATTTGTATTGGCGAAACATTAGAAGAAAGAAATTCAGGTAATACATACAAAGTACTTTTCCATCAATTAGATAATAGTTTCGTTGGTTTTTCAGAAGAAGACTGGAAAAATGTTGTTATAGCGTATGAGCCGGTTTGGGCAATTGGAACCGGAGTAACCGCAACTCCCGAACAAGCTCAAGAAGCTCATCATAACATCAGAAAGTATGTTGCTGAAAAATATGGAGATATTGCATCGCAATCATTAATTTTATATGGAGGAAGCATGAACGAAAAAAATGCTCTCGAATTATTAAATCTTGATGATGTTAATGGTGGATTGATTGGAGGAGCATCTCTAAAGGTGGATAGTTTTGTATCAATTATTAATTCAGCAGAACAAATATTAAATTCATAATTTATGATATACCAATTACCAAATATATTAAGTGTGTTGAGAATTATTTTGGCTCCGATATTTTTTATATTATTAATATCGGAAAATAAATCATATATTATTGCTTCATGTTTAATATATTTGGTTGCGGCTTTAACAGATTATTTCGATGGCTGGCTTGCAAGGAGATTAAAAGCTGTATCTGTTTGGGGCAATTTTATTGATCCTTTAGCTGATAAAATCTTAACATCTTCAGCATTAATCGCATTCGTAATGATGAAAATAATACCATTATGGATGGTTTTGATAATTGTTGTCAGAGATTTTGGAACAACATTTTTAAGAGTCTATACCGACTCTCAAAATATCCCAATGAAAACATCCAAATCAGCAAAATTTAAAACATTTCTTCAAATGCTTTTTATTGCATTGATTCTATTGGTAATATTTCTATTTAATCTGAATATTGGAATTTCTGAAGATCTTTATAAAAAATTATTATTTAATAACATAGTTCATTATATTATGATGGTATTGGTTGCTTATACTGTTTGGACATTATTTGAATACATCACACAGAATAACATAATTAAAATATGGAAATAAATTCTAAAAAGGAAAAG
>JANJUO010000156.1 GCA_024710535.1 bacterium | reverse complement strand
TAATATCAAAGAATTGACCCAAAAAGGAATCTATTTTATCTCTGTTGCTGATGATATTATTAAATTGCATGAATTTCCTGAATTTGTTCCAACGGCTTGGTAGGTTTGAAGTCTTCAACTGGATGCTGAGGGATGATGAATTATTAAAATATCTAATCAAAAAACCCGTTTTATTTGTTTTAAAAGGAGAAAATTATGACTGAAGAAGTATTGACATATCAGCACGTACTTAATCTGATTTTAGAAGAACGTGAAAATATTAAGCAAATGCGAGAAAGTCTGAAGGAATCAGATAAGCAAATGCGAGAAAGTCAGAGAGAAACTGATAAACAAATTGCGGCAAGATTTCTTGAAACTGATAAACAAATTGATAAAGTTAGCAAAGAAATTGGGCATCTAAATAACAAATTTGGTGCTTTTAATGAAGCATTGGTATTTCCATCATTAGAAAAATTATTTGCAGAGAAATTTAATTGCAAATTGATTTCCAAAAATCAAAAGGTATTGATGAATGGAAATTCGTTTGAAATTGATGTACTTGCCATTTCTCCAACAGCAAGTTACATAATAGAAATAAAAAGCAAATACAGAAAAGATGATTTGAAGCAATTATTGAATAGCATCGAAAAATTCAAGAAAGTTACTCTTGAAAATAAGGACAAAAAAATATATGGAGTCATTGTTGCCACTGATTTCAATAAGGATAATATCAAAGAATTGACCCAAAAAGGAATCTATTTTATCTCTGTTGCTGATGATATTATTAAATTGCATGAATTTCCTGAATTTGTTCCAACGGCTTGGTAGGTTTGAAGTCTTCAACTGATTCTGCACCAATTGAAAATAGACAAAATCCCTATTCAATAATTTTTTTTAACACTGAAATTGCTCTTTTCTTAAATTATTCCCTGTATTAGCATCATCAAACCAAGTATTATCAATAGGTAATAGATATAGCGAATGAATTTCTCTTTTTTAATGAAATTTCTTAGAATATTCCCTAAAAAAAAGGCGAGTAGAATTGATGGAATTGAATAAAGTAAGTATGTGAATGTGAATTTTGTTACGTTGCCATTAATGAAATGGCCGCTTATTATGAACAAATTAACCGGAAAGAAAACAGCTTGCAAATTTGTACGAAATTCGCCTGCATCCCACTTCTTCAGAGAGCCGTAAATAATTATTGGGGGACCATTAGTATTGTATGCTCCGCCCAAAATACCGGAAATAAAGCCAAAAATCCAATCGTAACGTTTGGTTTTCATAGTAAATAAATCCGGTTGCTTAAGATTAAATAGCGAAAATGAAATTAATATAAATGCCAACACAATTTTGATTAAAGATTCATCGGTATTATCCAATAAATATATGCCAAATGGAATTCCCAAAAGTGAAGAAAATATCAATGTTCTTACATTCATAAATGACAATCTATCCCATTCTTTAATGATTATTGATAAAGAAAGGAAAATGGCAATTATTGCTACAATCGGAGTTGAGTATTTAACCGGCAAAACCAATGAAAGCAATGGCATTGCAACTAATGCATCGCCAAACCCAAATATGCTCCTCACTAATGAAGAAAAGAACAAAATTATCAAAATAAATACTAAATCTTCGATTTTTTTGATTCCGAATTACTAAAATTTTCCATCAATTCTCAAACTTATATATCTCGTTGAACCAAGATTTCCAACCATTTCTGCATAGTAATAGTCCAAAAGATTATTTGCTGAAAGTGTTACAGAAAGTGGGATACTTCTGCAAAATCTTTGAATATCAAATACTGCTCTCACATCCAAAATATGAATATCCACACGCGCATCGATGTCGCGAACAATCAATCCCAATTCTTTATCAACATTTTCGAAACGGTTTTTGAAACGATAGTCAGCCTGAAATTCCACAAAACACAATGGTAGAATCATTTTGTTGTAGAATAAATAATTAGGACGGTATTTAAGGTCTTCATTTTTGGTTAAATCTTTTGGATTCATATATGTAATGGAACTTTCCAAACCAATCATATTGAATAAAAATGTTCGCAAACTTAATTCAATTCCATTAATTCTTGCTGAGGTGATATTTTTGAATTGTATTTCAGCATTTCCGCTCGTTGCAAAACTCGGCTCAATCAAATCAACTAATTCATTATTAAACAAAGCGGCATCAACAAAGAATGGCATATTTAATAATTTGAATTCATAATTAAATCCTGCTTCAAAAGACCAACTTTTTTCCGGTAGAAGTGCCATATTGGGAATCACTTTAAATCCTTGAAATGAAACAGAGGCATATCTTTCGGCTACTGTTGGAACTCGGAATCCATTGCCAATTGATGCTCTTAAATTGAAATCTTCAAGCAAATTATAACTCATTCCAATTTTGGGTGAAAACTGCAAATTATTATCAATTCCATCAGCACTTTCCAAATCAAATCTTCCTCCGGCAGTCAGAATCATTGATTGAATACCATCATATTCTGCTTGGGTATAGAATGAATAGATTTGTTGATTTTGAATACCATAAGTTTTAGAATCAACATTAATATGCATATAATTTACACCATAAGTTAATTGTAAATTATTAGCAACTTTTGAATTGCCTTGGATTTCGGTATTGAATTGAGTAGCAAGAGATTGCCTATATTCAGGATTGTCTGTTGTGTAATTATTACTAAATTCGGTAATGAACAATCCAGCTTTGGCATTCAGGAAATTATTATCATCAAAAATATGTCTTAACGATGAATAAACGGAATGCTTGAATGAATTAATTCTTATTGAAATATCAGAACTTATTGGCGGTAGTGTGGCACTATCCAGATTTCTCCAATAAACCCAATCTGCTCTATCCTCTGCGGCTGAATTTGCCATCAAAGTTAATTCAGTAAAATCGGACAATTTATATGCAAATTTTCCAAATAAATTCCAACTGTAAGAATCATCATAGTATCTATAACTTTGATTATTATAATAGCCAGCTGATAAATTCACAGATAAATCATCAATTTTTTGCATAAAGCCAAGATTCATTCCTGAATTTAATCTTGCATTATCTGTATATTTCCATTGTTCATATCTTGGTTGAGTAAATATGCCTGTGTAGGCACGGTAATTAAACACCGGAGTTTCAGTTGGTGCAGTTGTAATCACATTTATCACTCCGCCCAAAGCACCCGTTCCATACAAAGCTGAGCCCGCTCCTTTTACAACCTCGATTCGATTAATGTTGAAAATAGGAACAGCATCGAATTTAATGTCGCCATTATCTCCGGAAAGAATAGGGAAGCCGTCAATCAATAATGCTACACGCGACCCAATCCCAAATGAAAAACCGGACGATCCTCGAATACTTACATTATCAGTGTTTACTTCAATTCCGGGCATATATTCGAGAGCATTATCTAATCGGGTTGTGCCACGCTGGGTAAGAATTTTCGAATCCATAACCGACATAGAAATTGGAACATCTTGCACTGCCTGAACTCTTTTGTTTGCAGAAACTACCACATCTCGAGTGGTTATACTTTTGATTAGTTGATCATTATAATTAAGTTCAATCATTTTGAAATCAAATGTTTCATCTTTAGTAATAGATTTTGTGAAAGCAAAATTATTATAACCAATATATGAAGCAATAAATTTGTATTCCCTTGGCGCCAAATTCTTAATAATAAACTGACCATTGATATTAGTTACTGCACCATTATTTGTGCCCGCAACAATTATTAGTGCACCAATTAGTGGTTTTCCTGAAATGGAATCGCTGATAGTTCCTTGCAATTGAAATGATTCTGCAGAAAATAGATTTATGAATGAACCGAGCAATAAGCAATTCCAAATTATAATTTTTATACAAGTTTTTTTCATAATTTTATTCCTTTAAAAAGGCATTGGAGGTAAATTATTATAATCTACATCAATCCGAACATTATAGGACTTTCCCTTTTGAACATTCAAAGTTGATGCCTTAGTTTTGTCGCCTGTTTCGGTATAAACACCTATTACTCTTTGTGAGAAAATATTGGTATCAGTCTGCATTATTGCGGCAATATAAACCAAATTTACGGGAGCATTAACAATTTCGAAGCTAAAATCAACTGTATCCACGCCAATTGGTAAGGTTTCGAAATTAAAATATGCATTCCCTTGTAAAATATCATTTATTATGCTTGAATCCGGCTGTTTCATAAATGCAACTGCCCTAATTGCCTTAACTGAATCTGTTGGCAAGTGATTTTTAAAAATAATTTTTCCGTTCAAGAATGATTTATCTTCAAGTGTTCTTGGCGCCAATCCACCATCACAAGAATTGATAATCAATACAATTATTAATAGAAATAATGAATTTATGAGTTTTAGCATAATTTTACCTTTTTTCTAATGGGGTTTTTACTTCAATCAAAACTGTTCTGCAATAAAATCTGCCTTCGGGCAAGTCATTGTTGTATTTCAATAGACTCGAGCCAATTCCTTCAATTTTTTGAATATTGACTCCCGGCATTTTGTTTCTAATAAAAGCATTTACGTTTTCTGCTCTGGATTTTGACAATTGAAAATTGTAATCAATCTCGCCAAGTTTATCTGTTGAGCCTATAATGTTTACTGTAGATTCAGGTTTAATAGATGATTCAACAAATTTTGAAATCAAATTTTGATTAAATTTTGATAAATCCGATCTATCAAAATCAAATACAATTAGATTCAAACGACCCAATTCAAAATTTTGTGATTTCAAATTAACAGGAATTTGATATTCCGAACTTTCAACATTATTTTCGCCATCAATAATTTGAAAAACTACCTTTACTAATTTATTTTTTGCTGTAGAATTTCCAATTTGATTAATCAATTTACTGTCTAATTGTATCTCATTTAATTCAAGGGGCTTATCGCCTCGAGTATTGTAAATGATTCTATCATCGGCAGATAAGTGCATTGTCCAATGCTTAATATCATTTTGATTATTCAATTTTGGAGAAATCTGAATTTTATCATTCGTGGTTGCAAATTCCAAAAATTTTGTATGAGAAACCGGCTCAAATAATTCTGAATTGTTTGATGAAAATTCAACTCTGCGATTTTCGGCAAATCCTTCTTTATATTGAGTACTTGTGGCAAGATTTGGTAATTCTTGACTCTTCGTAATAATTCTATTTTCTTCAATTTTCCAATTATCAATCAAATATTGCTTGATAATTTCCGCTCTATTCATACCAAGTTTCAATCTTAATGTAGTATTGCTTAATTCGGCGCCATCAGTAACCCCGTTAATAATTAAATTTGCTTTTTTATTTGAGTTCATTCTACTGCCAATCAAATCAAGAATTCGATAATAAATCTCTACATTATCTTGAGGCAAGCCTGCTTCGGAAAAACTATCATTGTTAGAATTTTTCAAATAAATTGGTTTGATTTCCGATGAGGCGCTATCAAAAAATATATATGGCAAAATTGGAAATGTTTGAGTAACAGTTGTTTGCTCAATTTCAATCTTGTTTATAACAAGTGAATCAATTCTTTTTAAAGGTTTCTTTTCTTCAAATTTCACTATAATAGGCTATGTTTTTGGCTCTGGAATAATTGTATCAACTTTTTTTATTACCGGCTTAATTACTTCTTGACCGAATCTATAGGCAATTGAAATACCTGCTCTAAAAATATCTGTATGCCATTCAGCATCAGAAAGAACAGAATTCATTCCATATCTATACTGAATTTCAGGACTAACAACAAGATTGTTTTTCAAATGAAAATCATAAGAGAGTCCGCTTATTGCTCCCATATTCGTACCTGCAGATTCTATCTTTCCGCCTGCAACCATTCTTCTGAGTGTCTGATCCGGAAACAAAACTCCTGAAGGCGAAACTATTTGCTCATAATTATTAAAATCTGTTCCACCTAAAGGATTACCAATACCGAAAGCAATTTTAATTTGAAAAGGATAATCTTTTAATGGCTGAACCTTGAAGGCAACTTCAAAATCCACATATTGCAAACTTCCTTGATATTCATGCAGTCTAACGAAATTTTCATATTTATTTGTTATTGGGGATAAAATTTGATAAGATGAAGTTGTTTTTTGTAAAGAAACAGGTCTATTTTCATAAATTAAACCAAGCTCGGCAGTGAGGAATTTTTCCAAAATATCATATCCAAATCTAATTCCGGCATAATATCCATAATCTTCGCCATCGCTAAATGTTCCACAATCATCTGCACCAGGAATAATTGGTAGTTTGGTTTGATTGAATACATCCGACAAGCCACCGGCAACAGAAAAATAGTATTTATTGCTTCCTTTGATAATCAGATTTGTATCATTTTGGGTATGTAATTCTAAAATTGAAATACAAAGCAAAACAAGTATTATAATTAATTTCATAATTTCATTCAATATTTTTCAAAATACATCCAATCAAAAAATAATTTAGTTAAAACTAATGAAAAAATCAAGAATTATTTATACTTTTTAAAATTATAAAGCCAAATTAAGAAAATCACTTCATTGAAATTTTTTTTATAGATAATTATGAATATATATCTTTTAGAATTAATAACTTTTTGTTAAATTTAATCTTTTTTATGAATTAATTTCTGAATAATTATTCGGAATAGCAAAAATGATTAGAAATAGAAGTTTAGCCTTTCAATTATCGGCATTAATCTTATCTGCGGCATTAGTTATTTCGGTAGCTTTGTACGGATATAATTTCTGGATTTCCAGAAACATTATTTTAAAAGAGACTACTAAATATGCCGAAGCTGTAACATTGAAAAATGTTTATAAGTTGGATTCATATATAAGTAATGCAGAGCATATTGTAAATTCACTGCGTATTTATCTTGAAAACGAAAATTTTGATATTAATCAATTAGATTTTATTCTTAAAAAATTTGTTGAAGAAAATAAAAATATATATGGCAGTTGCATAGCTTTCGAACCTTACTCATTTGATTCAACAAAAAAACTTGTGGCTTTGTATTATTTTCACAAAGGTGACAAAGTAGAATATTCAGATCTTGCAACAGATGAATATAATTATCCAGCCCTTGAATGGTTCTCAAAGCCCAAAGAAATCAAAAAATCTGTTTGGTCGGAGCCATATTTTGATGATGGTGGCGGGAATATTCCGATGACAACATTTTCAGTACCTTTTTATAGAACAGTAAATGGTGAAAAACAATTTTATGGAATTGTTACTTGCGATATTGCTTTAGATTGGCTCAAAGGATATTTCGATAATGTCAACACAGAAATATATCAATCTGCAGGTTATGGATTTCTAACTTCAAATGCGGGTAGAATTATTTCCCATAAAGATTATTCCATTGTTATGAAAAAAACAATGTCCGAGCTTGCAATGGATGAAAATAATCCGGAAATTAATGCTTTATTTGCCAAGATGAAAATTGGAAATTCCGGTTCATTTTATTTGAATTCATTTCTTGGAGAACGTGATTTTTATGCCTACTATGCACCATTAGAATCGAATGGTTGGGTATTAACTTTGCTTTTTCCGCGTACAGAAGTATTTGCGTCTCTTAGTGAACTAATTTTCAAAATTGCAATATATGGTTCTGTTGGATTTACATTGTTACTTGTTGTAATCATTTTTATTTCCAAGAGTTTATCTCTTCCATTAAATATAGCTACATCTTCTGCTGAAGCGATTGCAGAAGGTGAATTAAAAACCGCAAAACAGAAAACGGAAGAATATATAAGTTCTTCTAATAAAGAATATTTGCTTATTGATATGAAGAGCCGAAAAGATGACAACGAAATATCGAGATTGTTCCGCTCAGTGAATAAAATGACTGCAATTTTGTATTCATTGATTAAGCAGGTTCAGAATTCGGGATTTTTGGTTAGTAGTGCCGCAACTGAAATTGCCGCTTCAGCTCGTGAACTCGAAACAACAGTTGCCGAACAAGCCGCTTCAACAAAGCAAGTTAGTGCAACAAGCAAGCAAATTTCCAGCCGTTCAGAGGAACTGACTGAAGCGATGATTGAAGTTAGCAAAGATACTTCAAAAACTACTGCAATGGCAGAAAATGGTAGAAATTCTCTTACCAAAATGGAAGATGCAATGCAGAATCTTATGAAATCAACATCTTCGATTTCTGCAAAATTGTCCGTTATCAGCAAAAATGCAAATAAAATCAGCAACGTTGTTGTTGCAATAAATAAAATCAGCGAGCAAACTAATTTGCTTTCATTTAATGCGGCAATTGAAGCCGAAAAAGCAGGTGAATTTGGTCGTGGATTTGCTATAGTTGCCCGCGAAATTGGAAGACTTGCCGATTCGACTTCAATATCTACTGAAGATATTGATAAAATGGTAAAGGAAATGCAATCATCTGTTGCATCGGGAGTTATGGAAATGGATAAATTTACTCAAGAAACCAAACGAAATGTATCTGAAATTGTTCAAATTGCACAAAGTTTGGAGCAAATTATCGAATCTGTTTCAGGGCTTGAAAATCAATATTCAAAAGTAACAAAAGGTATGCTCGAGCAGGCAGATTTTGCTGAAGAAATTAGCGAAACGATGACGCAACTTGCCCAAACTGCACAGCAAACAAAGGATTCCCTCA
>JANJUO010000147.1 GCA_024710535.1 bacterium | reverse complement strand
TGTAAGGGGTCGCCCAAAAGTATTAACATTAAAGCAAATGATGTTTCATTTCATCAATTTCAGAAATGATGTAATCATCAGACGTACAAAATTCGAATTGGACGCCGCCGAGAAAAGAGCTCATATTTTGGAAGGCTTCATCATTGCTCTTGATAATATTGAAGAAGTTATCAAAACAATTCGTGCAAGTGCAGATGCTCCAACTGCAAATTTGGCTTTGCAGGAACAATTTAAATTGTCTGAAATCCAAGCAAAAGCAATTCTTGAAATGAGATTGCAAAGATTAACAGGTTTGGAAAGAGATAAAATTCTAAAAGAATATAGAGAATTACTTCAAACTATTGAAAGATTGAAATCTATCCTTGCAAGTAAAGAATTGCAATTGCAAATTATTGCTCAAGAACTCAAAGAATTAAAAGAAAAATATAATGACCCAAGAAGAACTGAAATTGTACTCGATGCAAAAGATTTCACTCTTGAAGATATGATTGCTAATGAAGAGGTGATTGTTACTATCACTCATAAAGGTTTCATCAAACGCACACCTGTTTCTACTTACAGAAGACAGAACAAGGGTGGGCGCGGTCTTAGTGGAACCGGTACTTATGAAGATGATTTTGTAGAATTTATTTTCCAAGCATCCACTCATCATTATTTGCTTGCATTCACTGATTTTGGTCGCGTATTCAAAATCAAAGTTTATGACATTCCTGAAGGTAGCCGAACTGCAAAAGGCAGATCTGTTGCAAATGTTATTGCGAAGAGTCCTGAAGAAAAGGTTTCGGTATTCCGCACGGTTAAAGAATTTACTGCTGAGGAATATGTGATAATGTGTACAGAGCATGGTACTATAAAGAAGACCGAACTTGCAAGTTTTGCAAATGTTCGCTCAACAGGTATTATTGCAATTAATCTTGGCGAAGGCGATAGACTTATCTCAACTCAAATTACTGATGGAAATTATGATATTATCATAGGTACAAAAGAAGGTTTGGCTTGTAGATTCAGAGAAAGTGACGTTAGACCAATGGGCAGAACTGCCGCCGGAGTTATCGGTATTAATTTGAGTGAAACAGATAAGGTTGTTTCAATGATTGCAATCAAGCGTCAAGATACTCAAGTTATTGTTGTTTCTGAAAGAGGCTACGGAAAACGAACAAAATATGAAGAATTCCGCTTAACCAAGCGTGGAGCAAAAGGTGTTATCTCGATGAACCTTACCGATAAAACAGGTAAAGTTGTTGCTATAATGCCTGCAATAGATTCAGACGATTTAGTGGTTATGACTTCAAAAGGCATTTTGATTCGTCAAGCAATGAAAGATATTCGTGTTATCGGAAGAAATACTCAAGGTGTGAGATTAATCAGATTGGACGAAGGAGACTCAATTGCCGATATTACTTGCGTAGAGCATGAAGAAATTGAAGTTAATGAGGCACAAGACAACCTCATCAATGATGGTATTCAAGAACAATTGCTATAATTTGAGATAAATATTATGAAAATTGCAGTATTATTCGGTGGTCTTTCAAAGGAAAGGAGCGTTTCAATTAACGGTGGAAAAGCCGTTATTAATGCCTTGATAGATACAGAACACGATGTGATAGGAATTGATCCTGCTTTGGGTATTAATTTTGAAAAATCAGCCGATATTTTAAATGGAAATCTTGTGTTAAGCGAAGAAGATCTTTCGAAAATTTCTTCAAGATCTTATATTGATTGCATTAATTCTTCTGCTTTCGACGATGTAGATTGTGCTTTTATAGTTCTTCATGGAACTTATGGCGAAGATGGTAGAGTTCAGGCACTGCTGGAATTACGTGGTATTCCATTCACCGGAAGCGGAGTAATGGCAAGTTCGCTTGCTATGAATAAAGAAGCCACAAAAATGGTTTTTGCAGCAAATGGCGTTCTTACTCCTGATGGACTTTTAGTAAACAAGAGTGATTGGGACAATTTTGATTTGATCAAAGAAATGAGATCCAATTTAGGTGATAAACTTGTTGTGAAGCCCAATGAACAGGGCTCCACAATCGGTTTAACTATTATAAAAAACGGCAATCTGGACGATATCAGCCATGCTATAAAGTTAGCATGCGAATATTCTAAATCAGCACTTGTTGAAAAATACATCGCAGGTAGAGAACTCACTGTTGGTGTGGTTGGCGATTCGATTTTGCCTGTTATTGAAATTGTTCCCGAAGACGGTTTCTACGATTTCGAACATAAATATACTAAAGGAAAAACTCACTATATTTGCCCTGCCGATCTAAGCCCTGATATTGAAGAATTTATGATGTCTATGGCTGAAATTGCATATAAATCATTGGGGTGCGAGGGTTTTGGAAGAGTAGATTTCAGACTTGACGATGATGGTCAGCCATTTTGCCTTGAAGTAAATACAGTTCCCGGCTTCACTGAATTAAGTCTTGTTCCGATGGCGGCAAAAGAAATTGGTATAGAATTCAAAGATTTATGCCTTAAATTAATTGAAATTGCATTAAATAAGAGAGCAAATAATGAATAAAGATATTGAATTAGTAGGTTTGGGAAATGGATTGGTTGATTTGATGTTTGAAGTCTCCGATTCGGAACTCAATGATTTGAATTTGAAAAAAGGTGAAATGCTTTTGGTTGATACCTCGAAGCAAGATCCGGTTTTGAATTTATTTTCAGGAAGAGCCCAATACCAATGTAGTGGCGGCTCGGCGGCAAATACAATCATTGCATTTTCACAATTAGGCGGCAAATCTGCTTATAAAACAGTTCTTGGAAATGATGAATTTGGCAAATTTTATGCAAATGAATTCGAGCAACTTGGTATTCATCTGAATGCAGATTTTGTTGATGAATTTCCCACAGGTACTTGCGTGGTGTTGATTACTCCAGATACAGAACGAACAATGCATACTGCTCTTGGAGCAACTGCCTTATTTAATGAAAATCATATTACCGAAGACGTTATTGCAAGAGCCGAATGGCTTTATATCGAAGGATATAAATTTTCCGAAGAATCAAGCACAAAGGCAATTTTTAGAGCATTAGACCATGCAAAAAAATATAATACAAAAATTGCTGTTACATTTTCCGATGTATTCATAACAAATTTATTCAAAGATAATCTTAGAAAAGTTGTTGAAGCATCTGATTTAGTTTTTTGCAATGCTCAAGAAGCAATGTCATTCACCAATACTGAAGATACAGAATCAGCCTTTTTGGCATTGGAAAACATTTGCCCAAATGTTATCGTTACAGACGGCAAAAATGGTTCAAACATAAAATGGAACAACGAAATTCATAAAATTCCTTCATACAAAGCAAATCCTTTAGATACAACTGGCGCCGGCGATATGTTTGCTGGAGCATTTTTCTATGGATTATTAAGAACAAATTCAGCAAAAATTGCCGGACATTTGGCTTCTTATGCCGCTTCGGTAATCGTTTCTCAATTTGGTGCAAGAATCAAAGGCGATATGAATCTTGTAAAAAGGAAAATTGAAGAGGAATTTGCAATTAATTTTTGATTTAATCTAAGTAATTTTATGAAAAAAATCATTTTATATATAGTTTTTCTTTTTTCAATAAGTTCGATGTTTGCTCAATCCGGAATGAAATTTCCTGAATTGGTGCAAAGATTGGAGCCATATTTCGATGTGGATTTGATAATGGACTTGAAAAACCAACTTCCGCAAGGCACTGATTATACAATTTGGGGCTGGGATGTTGGTGATTTCTCGGGCGATTCTCATAATGATGTAGCATTATCATGCAGAGTGATGGGCGATAAAAAACGCTTATTGCAAGTATTTCTATTTGTAGATATTGATGGATTTTTGAAAAAAGTTGCTCAATATGAATATCAATTTTTGGATTTACCACTTGAAATTGGAGTTGTAATTCGAAGTAACACATGCTATGTTACAAAGAAAAATAAGCAATTCGATTGGGTAATAGATGGATATACTTTTGATAGTGGCTGTATCGTCAAAAATGATGTTTATACAACATATAGAATTGGCGACTATACTTATGAAAAATATCGCAATTTTATTACGATGAAAGGATCCGAAAAGTATTTGCAAACTCGTAGTGGAAAAACCGAAATTTATCGCGATTTTATGATAATTCCTTCTTATAATAGGGGACGCTTGGTTTATAAAGGATTCCAAAATAGCATATTTTCAGATTATGTGGATTATTGTTTCGAAGGTGCATATTGGTGGAAAGGAACCGAAGATGCTTCATTTACAGTGAGTTCGGCTTACGATCAAGATTATCTTTATTTTACAATTGA
>JANJUO010000490.1 GCA_024710535.1 bacterium | reverse complement strand
TATAATAAATGAAAAAGAATATTTTAAAAATATGTGTTTTGAAAAATCCGGTTTGTCTAAAAATCATTATGAGTATTTCCCGACTTACCAAGAAGAAGGAGAAATTTTTCAAGTTATAGAAACTCTAAACCAAGATAATTTGGAAAGTATAAAGAATGTACTTTCAGAAAATGGACACAAATGGATAGATATTCGAGGAGTATTATTTTATGAGGGCAAGATATCAAATGAACAGTTGGTGGATTACACAGCTAAAGCAAGGAAAAAGATTTGAACTAGTTATATAATCTGACGAAAGTCTGCAGGTAACAGCAGTTTGGCAAAATGGCGGGTTCAGTGCTAAATTAAATGGCAGTTCTTCGATTGAACTTTTGTGCAAAACCGAACATTTGTGCTTCGATTTCCGCCACTTCGCCAAGCTGCAAACCGTTACCACCAATTATAAAAGACGACACCGAAACAAATAAACGAACAGACAAAAAGAAATGCCATTTACATTTTCACACCCAGCAATAGTTTTACCGTTGACATTTTTTCCGCGACAATGGTTCTCGTTGACTGGACTTGTTATCGGCAGTTTGACACCTGACTTTGAATACTTTTTAAGAATGAGAATTAAGAGCAATTACAGTCACACAATTGATGGACTTTTTTGGTTCGACTTACCTTTAGGACTGTTGCTTGCTTTCATTTTTCACAACATTGTTCGAGACAGTTTATACGACAATTTACCGATAGCTTTAAAATCAAGGTTCTCCACATTTAAACAGTTTGACTGGAACGGACACTTTAAAAGAAATTGGTTTATAGTGACAATTTCAATTCTAATCGGAGCAGCTTCTCACATATTTTGGGACAGTTTTACTCACGACCACGGCTATTTCGTTCAGACAATTCCAGCATTACAAAACACGGTGGACTTTTTAGGCGGACAAGTTCCTATTTTAAAAATATTACAACACAGTTCTACTTTACTCGGTGGAATTGTAATTGCTTTTGCCATTTACAAAATGCCGGCAAACAAGACCGAAAAAGAAAATATAAATTTGAAATATTGGGCAATATTAGCAGGACTAACCTTGACAATTATTGCAGCAAGACTTTTAAGCGGACTTGAATTGAAACAATACGGAAACGTAGTTGTGACAGCTATTTCCGCAGAACTAATTTCATTAGTATTGGCACCTATAATTCTCATTAAATTCAACAGAAAATGAGAACTTATCTAAAAAAACTTTTTATACTATCTGGTTTATTGCCTGCAACTTTCCTTTTAGGGTTGACAATCCTTTTTTTTCCTGACTTGATAAAGAACTTGTCATTGGAATTAGTCGAAATATTTATGGTTTTATCAATGATATTTGGCATTTGCGGCTATATTGGTTTATTACTTTCATTATTGCCTAAACTTGAACATAAGTATCTGTTGAAATTTACATTATTGATACTTGGGCTTATAGGTTCTGTGACATTTACGACAATCACAGGCGGAAAAAGAGCGTGGACATGGGTTTTAAGTATAGAAGAATTTGACGAATGGATTATATGGGTTTGGCCTCTAATCGTTTCAATTGTATTAATAGGTTTAAATGGACGAAAATTATTCGATAAAAATGAAGGATAGAATAACTGGTGGTAACAGCCGTTTTGCAAAAGCGGGGGCTTCGTGCTTCTATGAAAGTGAAGTGCTAAATCCATGATTTTGTTTTTAGTGTAGTTTATTAAAGAAATTCCCAACCACTGTACCAAGCCGAAAACCTTTCCCCCAATCCCCACTCCAAATATCAGGGAAATCTAAAGAGATATAGTTCAATTGAAGTAAGAAAGTATTTAATTTGAATCAATGCTCTTCGATTATTTCGGAGAGCAATTTTTGTTTTTAATAGAATAATTTGTTATTTTTGTAATTCATTTATTGAAGGGATGTTGGTTTAGACAATATTTAATATTTTGACAGATTGCTAATTAGTATTTATGAAATTAATAAAACTAAAATTTTATTAATTACGTTTATTTTATTTATTAATTATTGAGTTGTATGTGCTATGGATATTCAGTCAAGAAAAATTGAATTTATACAAGAATTTCTTAAACTTCAGAATGAAGATCTAATTACTAAGTTTGAGGATTTATTATATAATGAAGTTATTGTACAAAAAAATCTAATTCTTCAACCAATCAGTATTGATGAATTAAATCAACGTATAGATTTATCCCTCAATGATTCCTTGAACAACAGACTAACAGAATCAATTGATTTATTTGCAGAAATTAAAAAATGGGATTAAAAATTTACTGGACTGATTTTGCAAAAAATCAACTGAAAAACATTTATGAATATCATAAAGATAAGGTTAGCTCAAGAATTGCCTTTAAAATTACACAGCAGATTTTTGAAAAGGTCGAAAATTTATGTGATTTCCCAAATATTGGAACTTTGGATGAACATTTAATTAATAGACCACAAGTTTTCAGGTTCATTATTTGCACAAATTATAAAATAATTTACTGGCTGAATAAAGATAAAAATAGAATCGAAATTTTTGATATATTTGATGTAAGACAGAGTCCTAAGAAAATTGAAAGAAGTATAATTAAATAAATGGTCCTATTACATTTAGTTATTTAGCATTTTTTGTTTTTATAGATTTATTTGCT
>JANJUO010000097.1 GCA_024710535.1 bacterium | reverse complement strand
CTTGAAGATGATGAAATAAAGGTATTGAATATTTTGGAAAGCGAAAGCAATCAAAATTCAGAAATTGATAAATACAATCGTGTTGATTTGTTGATAGAGGACAAAGACAAACGCAAAATTTACATAGAAATCCAAAATACTCGTGAAACAGATTATTTGCAAAGTTTACTTTATGCCACATCCAAAATAATTGTTGACCACCAAAAACTTGGCGATGATTTCCGAAATATTAGCAAAGTAATTTCAATAAGCATAATGTATTTCAATCTTGGCATTGGTGATGATTATATTTATCACGGCACAAATGAATTTGTTGGCTTGAATACTGGCACCAAGTTAATCGTAAAAAAACAAGAGAAATTAAAAGACAGTATCGAACCAAAATACAAATTTGTTGAAACCAATATCTTTCCAGAATATTATTTAATTACAGTTGAGCGTTATCCAAACATAATCAAAAAGAAGATTGATGAATGGATTTATATGTTCAAAAACAATGAAATTGCAGAAGGTTCAAACTCCAAAAATATAGCCCAAGCAAGACAAAAACTATCAGAAATAAATATGGATGACCAAGAACGAAAAATTTATGAAAAATATATAATAAATACAGTTCGCGATAGAGATGCACTAAATACAGCCAAAGAGGAAGGATTAAAGGAAGGATTAAAAGAAGGAATTAAAGAAGGCGAAATTAAAGGGGAATTAAAAGCAAAAATTGAAGTAGCTAAGAATTTGTTAATGAATGGAGTTCCAATCGAAATAATTGTTAAATCGACAGGACTGACTGCAACAGAGATTGAAAACCTTAATTGAAAGACCATCTGGGAAATGTGTGTGTGATATTGAAGGACTGGAAATTGAATCTGGGAAATACTGGTTTACAGCCATTCACGGCACAGCTGGAAGAGGTATTCAATTACTATGCATTTTGGTATGCTAATACCCGGCTTTTTCTCCAACTCCGACTACCGCTTCGGTTTCAATGGAGTGCTGAGAGTTGATTAGCAGTTTAATAAATATATATGCAACTAAGCAAGGGGTTGGTTGCCAGAATTGAAAATTTTTCTACTTTCTAAGCCTCAGTTTATGTTGCCTTAGCCTCCGTTAAAACTACCTAAGTGCTTATATTTGATTACCGAAGGGTTAATTTCTAAAAAAGAGTGTAAATCTGAATTTATGTTATTTTGTTATTATTCTAATAATTTTTTTTGCATTATGTTAGTTTAGATAGGCACTTAGTACTACTTAACGAACCGCAGGAACCGCTTGTTGAGTAGAGACTTTTGTTTCGAATCGAAATTAGCAAGATGTTGAGTTTAAAAAATGAGAACTTGAATTTCAATTTAAAAACTATTTATTTAGTTATATACCACACAAGCTAAAAATGCAAATTATTCCTTGATTGATAATGAATTTACCATCGATTTCAATTGCAATTTGAAAATTTCACAAATTCTTTTGCATTTATTTTATTCATTTTTGAAATTAAGTATTTTCAGTAAGAAGGTATTTTTGTAATTTTGCTTTCTTTAAATTATCATTTGGAAATTAAATTGAATATGAAAAGAAAAAAAACTGCCGAGAGGATTGCTTCGATGGGCACTTCAATATTTGCAACGATGAGTAAGATGGCTCTTGAGTATAATGCGATCAACTTAGGGCAGGGTTTTCCCGACTTTGATGGTCCTTTATGGATTATGGAAGAAGCATTTAATGCCATGAAAAGTGGCAAAAATCAATATGCACCTTCTCCAGGAATAATTTCACTCAGGAAAGAAATTTCTAATTATCAAAAGAAATACTATGATTTGGATTTTGATGCCGAAAAAGAGATAATAATTACTGCAGGAGCAACCGAGGCACTTTATTCTTCAATTATGGCATTTATTCAAGAGGGTGATGAAGTAATTTTGTTTGAACCATATTACGATTCATACCCTTCGAATGTGATTCTTGCGGGCGGTATTCCAAAATTTGTTACTTTGTATAAACCAGATTTTCATTTTGATGCCAATGAATTAGAGATGGCTATCACCGAAAAGACAAAGATGATAATTTTGAACTCTCCACATAATCCAACCGGCAAAGTATTTACCAAAAATGAATTAGAAATTATCGCTCAGCTTGCTATCAAGCACGATTTACTGGTTTTAACTGATGAAGTTTACGAGTTTTTGACATATAATTCCGAGCACATCCCAATAGCAACAATCAAGGGGATGAAAGAAAGAACTATTAGCGTGTCCTCAACGGGTAAGACTTTTGGAATGACTGGTTGGAAGATAGGTTACGCTATGGCTTCGGAAGGTTTGGCTACTGCAATACAAAAAGTTCATCAATGGGTAACGTTTGCTGTTAATACACCGGCTCAGCACGCATTTGCGTATGCATTTTCTCGGCTTCCTGAGTATCTGCCGGAATTTAGAACCTTGTATTTAAATAAAAGAAATTTGATGCTAAATGCTTTGATGGAAACTGAATTCAAAGGAATAACACCGCTGGGAAGTTATTTTATAATGGCAGAGATTCCGAATGGAAAATTTCTCAATGATGTTGATGCCGCCACACGATTGGTGAAAGAGAACAAAGTTGCAACAATACCGCCATCCGTTTTTTATTCAAAAAGCGATGAAGGTATGACTATGTTGAGACTTTGTTTTGCAAAATCAGATAATACGATAATTAATGGAATCAATTCTTTGAAATTTTGAACAATTAACTGAACATACTTTTGATATTTGTTATTTCTTAACACAATTTCTTTAATTTTGCTATTATGATTGATAAAATTTTGAAAAATATGAATGAAGATTCTTTTACTCCCAAAGATTTGATGGCTTCTATGAAAAAGAGCAGTTCAAAGTTGATAGCCGTTGTTGATGATGAGCCGGATATAGTTGAGCTGGTTTCCCTACATTTGACTAAAAGTGGATTCAAAGTCAAGACTTTCGAAGATGCCGAAGGGCTTTTTAAATTCCTAAAAACCAATATTCCGGATCTTGTGATTTTGGATTTGATGCTTCCTGATGCTGATGGATTCGAAATTTGCAAATTGCTCAAGAAAGATGAGCGCTTTGCTGATGTTCCGGTGATTATGCTTACTGCAAGAACTGATGAGATGGATAAAATCATTGGTTTGGAAATAGGTGCCGATGATTATGTTACTAAACCGTTCTCGCCACGTGAACTTGTTGCAAGAGTGAAAGCAATTTTGAGGCGCGAAGAAAAAGCCGCAAAGACAAATAAAATCAAAATTGGCGACATTCTTGAAATTGATTTGCAGAAATATGAAGTTACTGTCAATTTCGTTAAGGTTGAACTTACTTCCACTGAATTTAAAATCCTTAAATTATTGATTATGAAGAAGGGTTGGGTTTATTCGAGGGAGCAGATTTTGGATTTTGTCGGTGTGCAGGAAAAGGGCGTATTGGATAGAACCGTTGATGTTCATATTAAAAACCTACGCGAAAAATTAGGCGATGCCGGAAAGCATATCAAAAATATTCGTGGCATTGGCTATAAACTTGAAGAGTAGTTTATGAAGTTAGTTTCATCTAAAGTTTTCATCGGGTATCTGTTCGTTATCGTTCTATTCGCCGGGCTTATAGTTTATATCTCGTATAGAACAATTCGCGTCCATTATATTGATACAATTTCTCAAAATTTGCAGAATTTGAATGCTTCAATCATCGATAAAGTTACACCATTTATTAATGATACAACCAATAATGAACAAATTGAGCAATATATTACCACTTTGGGTAATAAAATTAGAACAAGAATTACTATTATTAATATTGATGGAAATGTTCTTGCAGATTCGAAGTTTGATGCCACCAAAATGGAAAATCATAGAAACCGTCCTGAGGTAATAGATGCAATTAATGGCGCCAATAAGCCCGAAGTGCGCTATAGTTCCACTCTTCATAACGAGATGCTTTACGTTGCCTCACCAATTATTATTGATGGGAAGATGATTGCCTTATCTCGTGTTAGCGTATTTCTTGAAGACATTGATTTGCTTACAAATCAACTTACTAATGAAATTATGCAGATTGCCATTATTTTGATTTTGATCTCATTTGTTATCGTTATTTTATTTTCAAGAAGCATTACAAACCCTATTTTCCAACTTTCGAAGGCTTCTCGCAAAGTTGCATTGGGTGATTTTAATGCAAAAGTCAATATAAAAGGCAAAGATGAGATTAGCGAACTTGCTCAGAACTTTAATAATATGACAAATAAGTTGAAAGATCTGTTTGAATTGGTGAATAGTCAAAAAAATGAGTATCGGAATCTAATTTCATCAATTCAGGAAGGGCTTGCAGTTTTGAACCAAGATGGACTGATTATTCATTCCAATTCTGCATTCAAAGATATTTGCGGTTCGCAGAATATTATTGATGTCAAGTTTGATAAATACATTGATAAGAAAGAGTTTGCCGATTTATTTAACAATATTTCCAGCAATAAAGACAATATTTCTACCGAAATGGAGATTAACGACATTCATTATTTGATCTCTGCTAATTATATCGATAAGAAGAACGAAATTGTTTTTCTTTTTCATAATATTAATGAACGCAAGAAATTAGAGCAGATAAAAAAGGATTTTGTTGTGAATGTTTCTCATGAACTTCGCACTCCTTTGACAGCTATTAAGGGCTTCATTGAAACACTTGAAGATGAATTGGATGGAATTAATCAGCACTATGTCGGCATAATCAAAAAGCATACAGATAGATTGATTAATATTGTTCAGGATTTGCTTATCCTATCTGAACTTGAAGTGAAAAATACACATCTTTTGTTCAGTAATATCGATTTGAGGATATTACTTGATAATGTAATTAAGATCTTTGAGCAAAAATTGATGGAAAAAAATCTCTATTTAAAAATAAATATAGATGAAAATCTTCCAATGATCAACGTTGATACTTTTCGTTTTGAACAAGTTTTTGTTAATTTAATTGATAATGCCATTAAATATACCGATTTTGGCGGCATTAATATCAATGCAAACTCAAATGATGGCAAAATTAACATTTATATAACAGATACAGGGCTTGGAATACCAAAAGAACATCATTCAAGAATCTTTGAAAGATTTTATTTGGTTGATAAATCACGTTCGCGTAAAGTTGGTGGCACAGGTTTGGGGCTTTCAATTGTTAAGCATATAATTCTATTGCATAATGGAGAAATTTCCATAATTAGTGAGAAAGGCAAAGGCACTACTTTTCAAATTTCAATCCCTTTGAAGCAAGATCGAAAAGTTCTCTAAACAATTTGTTTGTTATTCGTAGCTTTTCAAAATTCTATTCAATTAAAATGAATGATGATTATTTACTCATACAAATTCCATTTATTCATTTTCATAAATCAAATGATTATAAAAGTTAAAATTATAAAATTAGTAGTATTTATTATTCAGCTGAGTAGTTACCAATTCAAAATAATTCAATAAAAAAGCTTTATATATTTTGTCATTAAATTATAATTAATTAATTTACATTTTTAAATAAAAAAAATTTTATTCAGTTATTGAATAATAAATTTATGCTTACAATTTATTTAGCTTGCTTGATTTTTGGAGGAATATTGCTGACCATTTCTATGTTTAGCGGTTCCTCCGAAGCGGATACAGACATCGATCACGATTTATCTACAGATCATTCTTTTGGTGATACCAATGTTGATACACATTTGGAGGTACATCAAACAGATATTATGCATCATACAGCTTCTATCGATAAAAATTTAAATGTAACTGATGCCGTGAAATTTATTAGTTTTCGTAATATAATATTTTTCTTGACATTTTTTGGTTTAACTGGCACAACTCTGCAATATTTTTTAAATATGAATAGTATTTTTGTATTTGCGTTATCAACTATAATGGGTGGATTTTCTGCAGGATTGGGTTATAAATTTATGAAATACCTCAAAGAATCTGAAACCGGAACTGATAGCTCGATAAAGCAATTAGAA
>JANJUO010000006.1 GCA_024710535.1 bacterium | reverse complement strand
AACACGTGGCTTTAGCCTCATGCATTAAGACTCAATCATTCTTTATCAGCAACCGGCTAAAAATGACATAAAGGTATATGCTTGTTTGATCAATAATTCAGTTGAAACTACATAAATTGAATTCCCACATTTTCATAAATTTTAATATTAATAATTATCATAAAAATAAATATTTTGTTAATTTTGTAACTTATTATTTTGTGATTTATTAGATTAAAATATTTTTATATTCAATAAGGAATCAAATATGAGTATGAGTAGATGTATTTTATTAGTTTTATTTTTTATATTGTGCCCATTATTCCTATTTTCCCAAGCAACTACACCTATTCAGACAATTAAAGGTGAAATTATAAACAAAGCAAATCAACAACCTATCATAAGCGCTACTATTCAAGTATTTAATTCTGAAATAATCAAGGGAACAAAATCAAATTCTAAAGGTAGTTTCAAATTGGATTCTATTCCTGTTGGTAGATATTCTTTTAAAGTAAATGCAATTGGCTTTGAAACCATAATTCAAAATATCGCTTTAACATCCGGCAAAGAATTGGTATTAACTTTAGAATTGCAAGAGAAATACTTAGTTACTGAAAGTATTGAGGTGGAATCCAACAAAGATAAATTCTTGCCAATTAATGAATCAAATATTGTTAGTACAACCAAGTTTTCGTTAGAAGATGTTGAAAGATTTGCCGGTACTCGTGGAGATCCCGCAAGAATGGCACAGAATTTTGCAGGTGTTTTGGGAGTAAGTAATTTAAGAAATGATTTAATTATTCGTGGTGGCTCCCCTACCGAATTACTTTGGAGATTAGATGGACTTGATTTACCAAATCCTAATCATTTTGGCACACAAGGTGCAACTGGTGGACCAGTTAGTCAGATCAATTCTGTTTTGTTAAAAAACAGTGACTTCATAACTGGTGGATTTTCCTCTGAATATGGCGATAAAATGAGTGGTGTTTTCGACTTGCACACACGTAACGGCAATATTGATAAATATGAATACCTAACACAATTTAGTTACAATGGTGCCGAACTTGGTGTTGAAGGTCCTTTGCAATTCGCAAATGGTTCATTTATAATTAATTACAGATATTCGTTTCTCGATTTATTTAAAGAATTGGGAATGGATTTGGGAATTGTTGGAATACCTCGTTATCAAGATGGCTTAGTTAAATTAAACCTTAAAATTGATGACAAAAATCAATTGTTCCTTACTTCTATGATTGGGAATAATAATATTTTTATGCAGAGAGATAATTTGGAAGATGTTGTTACCGGTGATTGGAATTTAAAAAGCAAAAATAATAACTTTTCTGTTGGATTAACTTGGCAAAATTTTTTTTCTGAAAAACTTTATAGCAAACTTCTAATTGGTTTTTTTTTTGATAATTATACAACTAATATCGACTCGATAACAACTAACACTGTTGATATTCATAAAGTGGAATCAATTGATAAATGGTTCACCCAAAATTCTTCAGAAGGATATTCAAATATTAAGTACAATTTATATTATACTCCTTACAAAAATCATTTTGTAACTTTTGGCACCGAGAGCCGATACAGATTTTATGAATTGAACGAAAAAAGATATTCATTTGGTTGGGGTGATTATACAGATTGGGATTTGGATAAAAGCGGTAATACATACCAAATGCTGAATTTCGTTAATTGGAATTGGAAAATTTCAAATTCAATTACATCAAATATTGGCATTCATAGTCAATTCCTTAATTTAAATAGCAAAATGACTTTAGAGCCAAGATTTTCTCTATCTTGGAATATAATGGAAGGACAATTTATTAATATTGCTTATGGAATTCACTCACAGTCATTACCTCTGTTGCTTTATTTGGCTTCAAAGGACAATAATAATCTTGATTTTATGCTTTCAAAACACTTAGTTGCGGGTTATTCTGTTCAATTTAATGATAATTTACAACTAAAAGCTGAGGCATATTATAAAGATATTAGCCAAGTTCCGGTTAGTAAAAATGAATTAGATTACTGGTCTTTTCTAAATTCAGGCACAAATTTTGGATCTGTTGGTGGGAAGGTTGATTTAATCAGTAATGGAACTGGCAAATGTTATGGTGCAGAATTTTCATTGATTAAACATTTTTCTGAAGGCTATTTCATCACCTCAACTTTTTCTTATGTTAGACAGGAATATCAAGGTTCAGATAAAATTTCACGTTTTGGTGGATTTGATAACATTTATATTTTCAATTTGTTAGCAGGTTATGAATGGAAACTGTCGGATATATTCACAATTGAGTTTTCTGGTAAATTTTCAATGGCTGGCGGTAGTCCTTTTGTTCCAATAGACACAAATGCATCAAGTTTATATAATCAAACTTATTATTTAACTGACAAAGCATATACAGAAAGAAAACCCGATTTTCAGAAAATTGATATAAAAATTGATTTTAGAACAAATTTTGAAAATATGAGTATAATTGGCTATTTTTCTATTGAGAATTTATTAAATGCCAATAATGTTCTTGAATATCAATGGAGTAATTCAAAAAAGAAAATCGAATCTGTATATCAATTAGGATTTTTTCCTTTGGGTGGTGTAAGAATTGAGTTTTAGTTGGTTGATTCAATTATTATTATGATAGTGATTTTTAAATTATTCGTAATTTTGTTTTTTTAACTTATGAGATATTATTAATGAGATATTTTACCATATTTTTAATGTGTATAATGTTTGCAAGTTTAAGTTTATTTAGCCAAAATGTGAAGGTTAAAATCAAAACATCAGTACAAGTATTGGATAAAATCCTTACTGATAATCAAACAGTATTTTATGATGCATCAAATTATCCATTTATTAAGGAAGTAGCAGTTAAACTCAAGAAAGATAGCGTTATTTCAATTCCAAAAGGGAAATATATTGTTAAAGCAGATTACCCTGATTTTACATTCACTACTTCTTCAGATGAATATTTTTATCAACGACATTTTTTAGCAGAACAGAAATCATTGTGGGATGCAACAATTTTTAATATAGAAAATGATACAACATTAACAGAAATCCTAACAAATCCTTTTACGGATTATAATGCTGATGGTTCATTAACCAAATTTTCTATTCTTAATAATAACAATGACACAATTAAATCTGTAATTTTAACAGTCTTTCAATCAACAACAGATAAAAATCAACCATACATTTATAGTTCAACTGCTATGTATATTAACGTAGATCGTGGTTATAGTATGGTTGAGAGAATGAGTAAAAGTTTTTATCTTTTATTGTTTGATTATAGTGGCGAATATCTTCCCGGATATTTAGCCGATGATTCAACAGTTACACAGGATTTTTCACAAGCAAAATTATTCAAAATATCTAAAAATTTTGAGAAGCATTTGATTAAAATGGAAAAAGTTGTTCCTCCAAATGGTGAATTTAAAATTCGTGGTATTTTAGACTCAACTGTTTTGAAGATTATAAATAAAAATGAATCAGACGCACAATTACAATCAAATATGCCTATAAAATGGGGAATAGTTGTTGCATATAATGAAAATAATCAACCAGTTGGCTTTGCTTTGACAGATGCAGAAGGAAAGTTTGAAATTGGAAAATTAACAGCTGGGAAGTATTCAATAAAGGCAAATTATCTATCTATGCAAAAAGTTGTTACTACCGAAATTGATAATTTAGGAAATACTAAAGATTTGAATCTAACTCTCGATATTTCTGATGAAAATGAAGAATTCAAAATCTTTCCAAATCCAACAAATGGCATTTGTGAATTGAATTTTAAATTGTCCGAAGCAGACCATAACCAAATCATAATTGCAGATATTAATGGCAATGAACTATATAAATTCACGACAGAATTCACTGATGAAATCAATTGCAATTTAGATTTAAGTTCATATTCACAAGGCGTTTATAATTTAATTATCAAAAATGGAAATAATACTTATTCAAGAAAGATATTAAAAAATTAAAATTACAATTTAAATGTCGTTTTTTCAATTCAGGCAACTAAGCCACAGCTTAGTTGCCTTCATATTTATTTACCTTAATCAAGCTGGGGCTTGGTTTTGAATGGAAAAAGGTGTATCCAGACATCCGATGTTTTGCTAAGAGTATGATGAATCTGATTTAAGAGTTGTGGCAATTACAAAACAAACATCGGATGTCTATTTGAAGTCCGTCATTTCGAAGCCGCAGGCGAGAAATCCATAGCAATCAATACATTAATTAATTCTGGATTCCTCTCTTCGTTCGGAATGGCGTATTTTCAGTTAAGAGTATTGCGCAAATCCAGAAGCGAATATTGCCTGTATGAAAGCAACTTGGTATAAATTGAATAATGGATATAATTCTCAAATGATTTATTCTAACCAAGTGGACTGGCTCCGGCTCACTAAATCTATAG
>JANJUO010000651.1 GCA_024710535.1 bacterium | reverse complement strand
CGTGGTATCCGCGTAAGCAATGCAACTGAAGCTCAAGTTATCAATGATTTACCGGCTGGTACATACACAGTAAAAATTATGGGTGACGGTACAACTTATAATACAACAAGCCCATACAAACTGAAGGTAACAACAAGCAATAACGAAATATTTAGTGTTACTCCGTAATTGTAGAGAAATTAAATAATAATTAAAAAATTAAGAAGGAAATTAGTTATGATAAACAAATCAATCAAAAAGAGAAAGTTGAATAGTATATTCTAAACTACTCCCAATTATTCAGACCAAAAAATTAGTAAATTAATTAAATAAAATTGTTATTTATTTTTTATTTTTTAATCGAACACTAAAAGAGTGGTCGATTTTGCGTGGAATCACTGGCAGGATTTGCTTGGAATTAGTGGTTGGAAAAACAGCCAAAGATTGGCGAGAAGAAAATCCTGAAAAAGATGGAAATATTAGAGATTATGCAAGCATTGAGCAATTAGTTGTTTTATCAAATATGGAAAGCCTGAATTCGGTGTTGCTAAATCAAGGAATTGGAGTGGGCGAACGTTTTAATTTATTAAACAAAACAGCAGTCGAACAAATAAGAATATTGATTAGCAACAATTTATCAAGAAAATTGCTAAAGAATTAATGTTTAATTGTTAAATTTTATCGAAATAAGCCAGCAAAGGTACAAAGCAAATGGACGAGGGACGGTATGCTTGCAAAGACATCCGATGTTTATTTCTTTTGCCGGACTTATTTGTAATCATACACATAATATATTTCTAAAAATCCGATCCACACGCCAAAAAGACCTTTTTACACGGTAAAATGACCTATCCACACAGGATTTGGAAAGTGGAAAATCCCATCAAAAATTGTTATTTGAAAGCATTTTTTTGAAAAATAAAAAAATATTTTTTAGAGAAATTATGCTGTTAATGTATGCGAATTTCCCGAAATCCACATCTAAAGCACGAGTTGAAAAATGACAATATAAATTGAATCTGAATATTCTCAATATTATATTTTTAAAATATTAAATTATATTTAAACTAATCCTATCCACACGCCAAAATGACCCAGTTACACAGTGAAACGACCAATCCACACATTTGCATTTTTTAGTTACAAAAAAATGTTTTAAATTATAATTGTGAATGATGATGTTTTATAAATGTTTTTAAAAAAATGCAATTGGGATGGAGAAATGGATATAAATTATGATAGTTATGAAGTGAAAACACTGCTGGAATTTTTGTCTTTCCCACTTTGGGAAACTAATGATATTTTTAAGAAATTTAGAAAAATCTCCAAAAATTATATTTATAGAAGACATAGTAATAAAAAGGAAAAGAGATTTTTGTTTGTGCCGGGAAACAGAAAGGATAAAGTGGTTTTGGTGGCTCATGCAGATACAGTTTTTACGATGCAAAGCGATTTTCACGAATTAAAAATTAGCAATGGTATAATTAGCAATTGCAGTAAAGTGCCGGTTGGGATTGGTGCTGATGATAGGGCTGGATGTGCAATTCTATGGTTGATGAAAGATAGCGGACACTCGATTTTATTGACTGATGGCGAAGAAAATGGCTGTTTGGGAACAAAATTTTTAATGGAAAAGAACGATGATGTAGCAGATTTGATAAACAGCCATAATTTTATGGTTCAGTTCGATAGAAGGAATGCAATGGACTTTAAATGTTACGATGTTGGAACTGATGAATTTAGGGAATATATCAATGCAGAAACCGGTTATCAAGAGCCGAACAGACAGGCAGAAACGGATATTAAGTTTTTATGCAGAGACATTTGTGGTGTAAATTTCAGCATTGGTTATTACAACGAACATTGGAAAGATGAAAGTTTGAATATTGCGGAATGGTTGAATACTTATAATGTTGTTAATAAAATGCTAAGTAAAGAATTAAAAAGATTTGAATTAAATTAGTTCGTTCGAATAAATTTATATAAATTTTAAAAAAGGTACTGAAAATGGATAAAAGTAAAGCAGATTTTTTATTTAATTTGATTGAGAAAAATCAAACTAAAAAAATAATGGAATTATTGAATAGTGGCATAGATGCCAATATTCAAGACAAATATGGTAATACTCCTTTAATGAGAGCAGTCAGGAAGAATAACATTGAAATTGTTAAATTGCTTCTTGATAATGGGGCAAATATTGATTTAACTGATTATAATAATTCAAAAGCTTATGATTTTGCTTTGAGAAGGGGGCTTTTCGAAATAGCCAAACTTATAAAAACAAATAGCGAGCTTAGTTTAAAGTACATTGGAACTGATAAATTATTCGAAGCTATTGTAAGTGGTGATTTAGAAAATGTCAAAACTTTAGTGGAATACGCAAATCTTTTTGAAATGCAAGAGGTTCAAGGTATTGAATTTTATTTTGGCAATTTGGATAGTGATCATGATTGTTGGAGATACAAGGATGAATCAAAAAAATCAAAAACAGATGAAGACAATACAACAATTAAAATCAGGGACTATTTTCCATATCCTGATTTACGAAAATTTGTATTAGAAAAAAATATCAATGAAGATATCAGGAAATACATAATTGAACAATTGGACGAAGAAAATATCCATATAATTCATCCAATTTTAATGAAATTTTCAGGAGGATTAGGAGATACAAATGAGTTCTATTTAGATAAAGAATACGTGACAGATTTCCTTTTGAATGAATGTTATATTTCAGACTACGACGATTCTGATTTTGATTCTGGTTCTGGATGGATAAATTTTATAAAATTTGATCATAAACGTTATGATGAAAGTATAAATAAATATTTACGTAAAAACAATATAGAGATACCTGAAGAACACTTGAATTATGACTCGAAGCCAATTAAATCGAAATCAACAAACAATGAGGAAAAGAAAGTTGAAGAAAAAGTTAACGAAAATGAAAGTGACATCCAAATAAGTATAACTGGAAGTTACGATAAAGAAGAGTGTGGATTTTTTATTCCTGAGGATAGATTACCATTCAACAAAAAAGCTTTGCATCATAATATAAGAAAAGGTCGTGATTTTAACTGGGAGGGTGAAGTAACTGAATACAAAGGTAAACAAATTAGGTTTATTGTAAATGATTATTGGTTAGGTGATACCGAAAAGGAGGATTATGAAGTTTATAAATCAGGCTGTCAAATATATCCTTATAGTGAAAGTAATTACGATTTTGATGGTATAAAATCGGCAGTCAAAAAATTGATAAGAGATAATCCTGAAAAAATAAATACTTTAAATGATTTCGGTGAAACTTTTTTGCATGAATCAATACTTGCAGGCAATATCGAATTAGTTAAGTTGCTAATCAATAATGGTGCAGATGTCAATATGAAAAACAAAGATGGCATAACTCCATTAGACATTGCAAGTGAGTATGAAGATATTTGTGATTTGTTAATTCAGAATTGTGGCATAAAATCAGATAATGCACCGGCTGAGGAAACTTTAGAGACAGAACAGTAACTATAAATTAACTTTTTTCTATAACTTTTTAGGAGAATACTATGGCTGACAATTATGTATCGCTTTGCAATGAGCCGGCTGGCGAACTCTTCTTCGGTAAATTAACCGATGCGCAGGTTGAACAATTAAAAAATATGCATGGCACAGAAGAATTTAACGATACAGATATCGTTAATTATCCAACTGATTATGCAAAATGCTTAGAGCACATTACGGCAATGACATCATGGGATTACAATGGCAATACCAATGTTATCCAAAAAGTGAATATACCCGAAGAAGACGGATTTTATGTTGTTGCGGCATTTTTCAGTAAATATGATTTTGAATTCGAAATACCTGTGGACGATGAAGATGATTTTGATGAAGATGATGTTTCGGCAGATGTGATTTCTTTTGATTTCAAAAATATTTGTATTGAAGATAATTACTCAGTTACAAAAATTGATATGATCAAAAACTACAAATACAAAGATGAAGACATCGAAGCGGCAGACGATGCAGAAATGATGGACAATGGAATTGACAAACAAATCACCATTTTTCAAGTACATAACAAAGTGGCACAAATAATTTTCAAATACAGACCTTATGATGGCGACGAAGCCGAATGGGGCGAATTTTTGAATTAAAATAAAATTAATTGGGAGAAAAAATGGGTTTATTTAGTTCAGGCAAAGAAAGTATCAAGAAAGATATCGAATCGAAAATGAAAGATATCGAAAAATGCAAAAAAGAAATCGATAATTTGAAAGAAAAACATGCAAAATGGAAAGAAGCAAAAAAGAAAAATCCATCAAATTTTGGTACAACAAATTTACCTAATTTGATTGATAGAGAGAAAGAAAAAATTGAAAATTACAAAAAGCAAGTAGCAACTTTGAAAGAAAAATTAAAAAATACAAAATAATTTTAGGAGAAAAATAAAATGTCATCAGACAAATTAGCAGGCAAAACATTCGTTTTTACTGGCGAATTAGAAAACTATACAAGAGCACAAGTCGTTGCAAAAATTGAAGAGCATGGCGGCAAAGAATCAAAAACAGTAAACAAAGCAACTGGATACATCGTTGTTGGCGACAAGCCGGGCAGTAAATTAGCAAAAGCACAAGCACTCGGCATTCCAGTATTAAATGAAGAAGAATTTACTAATTTAATATCTTGATAAAAATTCAAGAATCTATTCAAAAAAAGGAGATTTAAAATGAGTACGAATTACAAAGAAATTTTCGAGAAAATCGAAAGCAGTTTAAGAAAAAACATGAAAGAATTTGGTACTGACATGGATGAAGTATTCAAAGATGCAAAAGAATTAACCTTTGGTCCCAAAAGCGATGATTGGTATTTTGATGAATTGAAGTATATTCCATTTTATGCCGGCTTCAAAGCAAGTACAGTTAATACGAAGAGAGATATAATACACAATTATTTTAAGGATTTTCGTAAAGTTGCAAAATATACCGAAAAAGATATCGACAAAATGATGCATGATCCAAACATGATAAAAAAGTTAGTAAAAATAAATGCTGTAATTCACAATGCCAAAAGATTTGTCGAGATTATTGAAAAACATGGCTCTATCCATAATTTCTTTGAATCATTCAAGCCAAACGAATCAATCGAAAATTTGAATTTGTTTGGAAAGTATATTAGATCGCCATTTTTTAAATATTTGGGAGAAGTAACAGTTAGCCAATATTTAACAGAAATTGGTTTGAATACTTTAAAGCCGGATAGAGTAGTTCAAAGAATTTTTC
>JANJUO010000647.1 GCA_024710535.1 bacterium | reverse complement strand
CAAAAACGCAATTTGCAGATTTTGGACATTTCTATTCAAAATAATCCGGACGACAGTCACCTGCTTTATCATAGAGCAAAAACTTTGCTTGCAGTCAATAACTTAGATGCCGCTGAATCAGATATAACGAAAGCAATTTCTTTTATTGAGCATGACAGTATTATGGCTCCACAAGTTTTGAATTATGGTGCTGTGATTGCCTATAGAATGCAAAATTATAAGAATGCAATAATTCGAGCCACAAAATCTTACAATTTTCTACCAAATCAGGCATTTGCTAATTTTATTCTTGCTGAAGTTTATTTTGAAATAGGAATTATCGAAAAGGCATTACAACATTATATATCGATGCTTGTTGCAATTCAGAATCCGAGTGTTTTGGCAAAAATATCCGGTGATTACTACATAAAACCGTCTGATTTATTATTCAAACTCGGCAAATCTTGTTTCTTATTGAATAAGTTCGAAGATTCTAAAAAATTTTTCAAAGAAGGATTGATTTATGAGCCAAACAATCCTTATTGTATGCTTGGCATTGCAAATGCAGAATATAAATTAGGAAATATAAATATAGCAAAAGAATTTGTGGATAAAATTGCAAAATTATTTCCAAGAGAAAATAAAATTAAGCAAATTTATAATAATTTTTATGAATTATACAAAAATCATACAAATCAAAAAAAATCTGTTTCCTCGCACGGAAAACCCTTGCTAACTCTCTCAATGATTGTAAAAAATGAAGAAAAATTTCTCGAAGATTGTCTATTAAGTGTGGCTGATATTGTTGATGAAATTATTGTGGTTGATACTGGCTCTGTTGATAATACAATCGAAATTGCAGAAAAATATGGAGCCAAAATTTTTCATTTCAAATGGATCGATGATTTTTCTGCCGCAAGAAATGAAGGGCTAAAACATTCCACAGGCGAATGGATTTTATATTTAGATGCAGATGAAAGACTAATCCAAGGAAAGGAAAATCTAAGATTTCTGCTTTCAACATTACCCGAAAATATTGGTGCTTTGATATGCTCGATAGATAGTTTGCATACCAAATCTGACGGAAGTTCGGAAATGCATCGTGGCAGTTATCCACGTTTATTTAGAAATTATGGTTATCCGAAAATATGCTTTCTGGGAAAAGTTCATGAGCAAATTTCGCAATCAATCAAAGCATTAGGCAAAGAAACGCTCCTTTCAGATTTGGTTATTGATCATCTTGGCTATAATCAATCTATTGATATTATTAGAAAAAAAGCTCAAAGAAACTACGAAATGCTGATGAAGCAACTCAAAGATGACCCAACAGATGGTTATATTTGGTTTCAACTTGGGCAAACTCTCGGTCATTTGAAATTGCCGAAACAAGCTGAAGAATCAATCAAATTTGCCATTCAATGCGGTAATCTTTCCGAATCAATTTATTCATCTGCCTCGGCAACTTTATCGCAATTATCCGGAAATGACAAGCGATTTTCTGAAGCATTGCATTGGGCAGAAGAGGCTTTGAAATATTCTCCTGATTTTCTATATGCCCTAAATTTAAAAGCATATTCTCTACTTTATCTTAACAGATTCGAAGAGGCAGAAATAGTTTTCCACAAAGCAATCTCGCTACACAACAATCAAAATGGTATTCCAAAATCAGGATTTGATATCAAAGTACCGATTGATATTATCCAAAAAGGATTAACTATGGCAATTGAGAAAGATAATAAATTAAATTAGAAATTAGTATTTGGTTGGGTAGATGTATGCAAGTAAATTAATATTGAATTTTTTGTATTCAAGTTGCTATTGATAAAAATTCAATTAGAATTCAACATATCAATTTAATAATTTCAATATTTTTTTTGATGATTTAGAAATAAAAATATAAAATTATCGTATTTTTGTATTAATTGATAAAAAGTTTTTTTTAAATTTTAGGATTTATTTATGTCTGCATATAAGTCATTTGTATATGTTGAAGAAATTGCGAAATATGTTGGTGAGGAAGTAACCCTTAATGGCTGGGTTTACAACACACGTGGCAAAGGCAAACTTCAATTTGTTCTTTTAAGAGATGGAACCGGAGTTATTCAATGTGTTGCATTTAAGCAAAATCTTAGCGAAGAAGTTTTTGAACTAACTAAGCAATTAACTCAAGAATCTTCAATCAAAGTAATAGGAAAAGTTGTTGCTTCCGAAAAAGCTCCAGGTGGATTTGAAATAGATGTAACTGATTTGAAAGTTTACCAACTTGCTGTTGATTATCCAATCACTCCAAAAGAACACGGAGTGGAGTTTTTGATTAATCAACGTCATTTGTGGTTGCGTTCATCTCGTCAGCATGCAATTATGCGTGTTAGAGCGGCAGTTATGAAGGCAATTCGTGACTTCTTTGATGGCAACGGCTTCAAATTGATGGACTCGCCTATTTTGACACCAAATGCTTGCGAAGGAACTTCCACTTTGTTTGAAACTGAATATTTCGATTTAGGTAAAGCATATTTATCACAATCAGGTCAATTATATGCCGAAGCAACTGCTTTGGCACTTGGCAAAGTATATACATTTGGTCCTGCTTTTCGTGCCGAACGCTCAAAAACACGTAAGCATTTAACAGAATTTTGGATGGTTGAGCCGGAAATGGCTTTCTTTGAATTGAATGATGATATGGATTTGGCTGAAGATTTGGTTGAATATATTGTTCAGTATTGCTTGAAAACCTGCCAAAAAGAACTTGCCACTTTGGAAAGAGACATCACAAAATTAGAAAAAGTTCGCCGTCCATTCTACAGAATGAGTTATACAGAAGCGGTTGATTGGCTTGTAAAAAATGATGTTCCATTAACAAAGAAAGTTGATGGCGAGGATGTTGAAATCAGACCTTTCCCTTGGGGCGAAGATTTTGGAACTCCACAAGAAGAAGCAATTATGGAACAATTTGATAAGCCGTTGATAATTCACAGATATCCAACCGACATCAAAGCATTCTATATGAAACGCGACCCACAAAACGAAAAAGTGGTACTCGCTATGGATATGTTAGGTCCGGAAAAAGCAGGTGAAATTATTGGTGGCTCGCAACGTGAAGATAATTATGATTTATTGTATCAAAGAATCATTCACGAAAATCTTCCTGAAGAAGAATTCAAATGGTATCTTGATTTGAGAAAATATGGTTCAGTACCTCATAGTGGTTTTGGCTTGGGTGTGGAACGCGTTGTTAAATGGATAACCGGTGCCGATCATATTAGAGAAGTAATTCCATTCCCAAGAATGAGTTATAGAATTGCTCCTTAATTTCTTGATTTATAAAAATAAAAAAAGTGCTGAATTTCAGCCCTTTGTTGTTTGTTAGGGCGGGGAGAGACTTTTAATTTACGATTGTTTGTTTGGTTACACGCGATGTTGCTGCACTTACGG
>JANJUO010000610.1 GCA_024710535.1 bacterium | reverse complement strand
GGCCATGGGTTTTTCACACATGACATGCTTCCCACTTTCTAAAGCATCAACAGTGATGTATGAGTGACTTCTATTTGGTGTGCAAACATGAACAACATCAATCGTCTTATCTTTCAATAAGTCATGATAGTCTTGATAGACTTTAGCATCCTTTGTACCAAATTCAAGTGCTGATTTTTGTGCTTTTTCAAGAATAAGGTCACAAAAAGCGACCATTTCAACTTCTTCAATTCTCTTCAAACTGGGCATATGCTTTTGAGTAGCAATCCCACCACATCCGATGATTCCAATTCTTAGTTTTTTCATTTCTTCATTCCTCGTTTCATAACCTTATTCTATGATAAATTGATGTAAATTGCTTATGATAAACCGCTATCAATTTAGATATCTTGTGATAATATTGAATTAAAGAGAAAATAAAAACGCTTTTATATCAAAATCATACGAAAGGGACACCATGAAAACAAAACCCAATGAACAGAAGATCGAAACTAAAGATATCAAACCAAGTTTGATTCGAACCTATGCTTATAATTTAAACAAAAATGATTGGACAAAGGGTAAATTCCCCCTACGAATGGTGGATACCTATGAATTCGAATTTATCATGGCATCTGAAGGTTTTATGAATTTAGAAGGCATCCGATATCCATTGAAACCTGGTGATCTTTGTTTAAGAAAACCCTATGAGATGACCATGGGTGAACCTCCTTATGCATGCTATATGATCTCCATCTCACTGAAAGATGAAGATTTGCTTAAAAAGACTCATCCTTTGTATCATAACGATATCATTGATGCATTGCCTCCGGTTTTATCTGTGAAGAATCCAAAATACTACGAGTTAATCTTTCAGAAAATATTGGACCAATACATTAGAAATGAACCTTCCTCTGTTTTACTGATCTCTTCTTTGATTCTTGAAATCATCTATGCTGCATATCAAGAAGCAAAACAGTATTACCTGCCCTCGTCTGCATACAGTAGAGTCATCACGAAAGCCATCAGTTTCATTGAATCCAAAAGCACAGAAAAACTATCACTTGATGTGATCTCTGAACATGTTGGAATGTCTTCTTCACATTTTCAAAAAATCTTCAAAGAAACCATGAATCTATCTCCAAACGATTATTTGACCAATCATCGGTTGACAAAAGCAAAAGAATTATTGCTCACCACAAGTGATTCGATGATTGATATTGCATATCGTACCGGATTTGATTCCAATGCTTATTTTAGTTATGTGTTTAAACAAAAGATGAAAGTTTCACCTTCGATTTATCGAAAAATGCATCAAAAACCATAAAAAAAAGTCCAAACGGACTTTTTTTATCGTATGGATTGGTTTCTTATGCTTCAGATGATTGGGTGGCAGTATTGATGCCATGACGGTAGACGAAATATTTCGTGTAGATAAATTCTGTCACTAAATTGGTGATCATGGTCAGTCCCAAAATGAGGTAACCATTCCATCCATATCCTTCTAAAGCATCTCCCCACCAGGTTGAAAGCGGTGTAAATATCACATAAAAAAATGCCACTTTGGTCATTGCAATCGGGATGTTATTGGCAGATTTGAAAGTGAATTTTCGATTCAAAGTGAAATTCCAGATGACTGAAAGTGTTAATGCAATCAAATAAGATGGCCAGTATACAAAATGAGCAATTTCGTAAAAAAGTGTGAAGGACAATGCTTGAATCACACCGGCTGATATTGAAAAGATAAAAAACATGATGGCTTGATACTGAAAATCATTAGATTTTGTTTGTTTCACTGTTGTTGACCTTTCGATTCAATGTTCAATTGAATCCAAAATGGTCGGGATGACAGGATTTGAACCTGCGACCTCTTAGTCCCGAACCAAGCGCTCTACCAAGCTGAGCCACATCCCGAAATATCCTTAAAGATTGATGGATACCTTTTTTATTATAACACTTCATTTTCAAAAATGAAGCATCTTTGATGGGGAAACATGATGATGGTATTTTGCATTTTCTTTACACTTTTCTTTTTTTTGTGATAGTATGGCTCTATATGAGTAAATGAGGTTTCAAAGTGAAAAGTAAAAATTTGAATTTAGCCAATGCCATTACAGTTTCAAGAATCCTATTGATGCCGTTTTTATTCATGTTTGTTGTTGAAGAAAATAGAAATGCCTTTTTCGTCGGATACATCATCGTTGGATCCACAGATTTTTTAGATGGATTCATCGCACGGAAATTAAACCAAGTAACGAAGCTTGGAAAAATTTTAGATTCGATTGCTGATATTTTCTTCTACATTCCGACTGCGTGGTTCCTCATGGTACTCTACCCAGAATACATCATGCCTAATCTCCTATGGCTTGTGGGTGCATTCTTAGTCTATTTTGCAAGTTTCATTGTCTCCATCATTAAATTTGGAAAACCCATCATGATGCATACTTCTTTACTTCGTTTCAATGCCGTCTTGGTATTTTCCATGGTGATTTTATCCTATTTTTTGAATACAACCTATCTGTTGACTTTCATTTTGATCAATTTCATGATTGGATTCTTTGAATCCATTCTCATCTTCATCCGATTTGGTCATGTTGATGTCGATACAAAATCAATCTTCACCCTCATCAAAAGAAAAAAACTCATTGATCTTAATCCTGAAGATTTCATTCCCAAATCCAAGCGAACACTTTAAAAAACATAGCCTCCAAGTGAAGGCTATTTTTCTTGTTCAATTTGATGGAT
>JANJUO010000596.1 GCA_024710535.1 bacterium | reverse complement strand
TTTTTCTACCTTCAATCACCAATTTTATTACTCTGAATTCTCTCTTTGTTCTGAAAATTCTCTCTCTTGTGAAAATTATCATTTTTATAGCAGAGATAGGAAATTCAATCTTCGAAAACCGGCTTTTAAAAATAATACTTTGCGGACCAACAATGATGGCTCTTGCTCTCCACCACCTATAAACCAGCGAAATAAGTGTAATTAATGTAATAAATCCCAACAAAATAACAATTGGATTTCGGATAATTATTTTTATTTCTCCATTTTCGATTGTACCTACAAAAATCGAAAAAAATATAAAAATTACAGAATAAACGGCTAATGATTTCCAATAAAAATCTGTGGTTTGGCTAAATATTATTTGATCCTGTGTTTTCATAATTTGATTTTCAAGTAGTTAATGATTTCATTTGCAACTATTTTTCCTGCGAAGGGCTTTGCCATTTTTTTTGCATTCTCTGCCATAATTTTCAATTTTTCTTCATCTTTTAATAAATTGATGATTCTTGTAAACAACTTTTCGCTTAGTTCATCATTCAAAAGCATTTCGGAGCAATTATTTTTTTCCATAATAATGGCATTATGTTTTTGCTCATTATTCGAAGCAGACGGCAAAGGAATCAAAATGGATGGTTTGCCACAAACAGTTAATTCTGCAACAGTAGTTGCACCCGATCGAGAAACCACCAAATCTGCCGCAGAATAAGCAGTTGCCATATCATCAATAAATTCAGTTGCTTTTATATTATCAGGTAATTGCTTGTTATACTTATAATTAGAACCAGTTTGCCAAAGTATAGAATATGGTAATTTCGAAAAATTTTCAATGCTATTTTCAACAGCAAAATTGATTGAATTTGCCCCTAAACTGCCACCAAAAATAAAAATTAATGGCTTATTTGAATCAAATCCCAGCATTTTTTTTGCTTGATCAGATTCCGATAAATTCAAAATTGAATTTCTGATTGGGTTTCCTGAATAGAATAATTTATCTTTATGAGATTTTTTGAAATAATTATTACTTTCTTCAAAGGATGTAAAAATGATATTTGCTTTGTTTGAAAGAGAATTGATAGCCTTTCCGGGATTTACATTTGACTCCATCAAAAACAAAGGCTTCTTTTCTCGAAAAGCTGAAATTCCAGGAGCATAACTTATGTAAGCACCCGTACATAAAACAGCATCAATATTTTTTTCAGTGATGTAATTTCTTGACTGTCTGATTGCCTTAAGAATTTTGAATGGTAATTTTATCGTATTAATTGAAATAATTTTGGAAAATCCTGCAACATCCATAGCCATCAATTCGTAACCTTTTTGCGGAATTATACGTCCCTCAATTCTATGTGATGTTCCTGCAAAATATGCTTTGAATCTATTTCCCAGCATTTTTTCCAATTCTTCAACAACAGCCATAGCAGGAAAAAGATGCCCACCAGTACCACCTGCGGCAACCAATAATTTCAATTCAGTCTTTATCGCCTCCATTTTCTACCTAACTTTGAATGTTGTCATTGTTATAATTGCCAATATTACAGCAACTATATAAAATCTGGTAACAATTTTCGATTCATGCAAACCGGATTTCTCAAAATGATGATGCAATGGCGCCATCCTAAACAGCCGCTTGCCTTGCCCATATTTCTTTTTTGTATATTTAAAATAACTTACCTGCAAAATCACACTAATTGTCTCAGCAAAAAATATACCACCTAATATAGGAAGTAAAAATTCTTTTTTTAATAATATTGCCAATCCACCAACTGCGCCACCTAAAGCAAGCGAACCTGTATCACCCATAAATACTTGTGCAGGATATGAGTTAAACCACAGAAATCCAAGAGAAGCACCAACTAATGCGGCACAAAAAATCATCAATTCACCGGATCCTTGTAAATATACAATATTTAAATAACTTGCAAATTTTGCATTTCCGGAAACATAAGCAATCAAAGCAAATGCAAGGCTTGTAACGCCAACGGTTCCAATAGATAATCCATCGAGTCCATCGGTAAGATTTACTGCATTCGAAGTTGCTGTCAAAATAAAAATTACAACCGGTATATATAAAAATTGAAAATCAAAATTTGCATTTTTTTCAAATGGAATTGTTGTAACAGTATTGAATGTATCAAATGAAGATGAAAAAAGTTCAGGAAAAAAATAAATAGTTCCACCCAAAATCAATCCAATTGCCACTTGCCCAACAATCTTATATCTGCCAATCAATCCTTTGGGAAATTTTTTGATTACTTTGAGATAATCGTCCAAAAATCCAACACCACCAAGGAATGCAGTTGTAATCAAAATTAGCAAAATGAACATATTTGTCATATTTGCCCATAAAATTGTCGGCAAAAGTAATGCCGATAATACTATCAAACCGCCCATCGTTGGAGTACCAGCTTTTAGCGAATGATTACCAACAGCACTCAATTCTTTTTTTGCCTGCTCGCCAATTTGCAATTTTTTTAATTTTTTTATTATAATCGGTCCAATAAAAAAACTAATCAAAAGTGCAGTAATGGCTGCAGCTGCGGCTCTAAATGTTAAATATTGAAATATCCCAAATCCGGGAGGATCAAAATTTTCTTTTAAAAACATAAAAAGATGATAAAGCATCTTATAAATTTCTATTAATGATTAAAAATACAAATTTACGGAATGATTAGTTAAAGTAAAAAGAATATCATAGAAAATATCATTTTTTTAAAATAATTTAGATTCATCCAATATTATATAAACATCATCTTCACTTTTTGCTATACCTTTTATATAATCTTTGTTTTTAATTGAGTTGGGGTGCTCCACCGAATCAATTTCAATATGAGCAATACTATGTACCTTGTCTGAAGAAAAGCAAATTAAGTCATTCCAATTTTCATTTTCGAATACAATACCGATTTCTCTATGAGATTCTCTAACAACTTGGTGAATATTATCAAACAATTCAATCATTAATGCAAATTCTTTATCTTTTGTATCATTAATAATTTTTTTTGCATTTTTGAAATCTCCTTTTGCAACGCATTCTTTTACTTTATCCGCAATTCCATGTATGATTTTATGTGGATGGTCAAATTGAGCAAGATAAATTGCCATTGAAATATTGGTTGCCTTATAATTATAATACCATTTACCAAAAGCACATTGAGTGGGATCGTTTGTAAGATTGAATGTTCGATTTTCATCCACAGAAGCTATTAATTCATTCAACCAATTGATATGGTCTTGCTTTCTTTGCATCAACATAGATAAAAATACTTCATCTTCTTCGAGCAAACTCGGAAAATTCAATCTTTTTCGTAAATCAATAACTCTAATAATATTATTACGTAATTTAAGTATGCCTCTTTCGTAATGCAAACTTTCGGGAAATGGAGTAATTTTCGGTAAAAGTATAATTTCTCTAATATTGGAAATATTAAAAGCATACTTTACATCCGAAATTTCAATTATCAAATATTTGCTTAATGATTCGAGCAAATCCTCAGCATAATATTCATCTTCATTTACTTTTTCATTTTTCATATTGCATTAAAGTTACAATTAACAAAGTGCTAAATTACTAAAAATAATTTATATAATTAAATATTTTTTTTCAATTTTTTTTTGAATTATTCGTTTTACTTTTTTTTCATATTTTGAGGATATTAATGAAAGCAGTGATTTTCAATGAACATGGTTCAGCCGATGTTTTAAAATTTGTTGAAAATTTTGATACACCTAAGTTTGACGATAATAGCGTGTTGATAGAGATAAAAAATACAAGTTTAAATCGTATAGATACAGTTATCAGAAAAGGATACCCAATGTTGAAATTGAATTTCCCACATATTTTGGGTGGCGATATTGCGGGACTGGTAGCAGATTTTGGCTCGAATGTCAACGGTTTGAGCAAGGGAGATAGAGTTGTTATTTATCCTATTTCTCTGCCGGAAAATAGAGACCCAAAATTTGGTGAAGATACATTTTTGAATGATGGCTGGCAATTTTTTGGGATGATGAAGCATGGCTCTTATGCTCAATATATTGCCGTTCCTGCTGAAAATGTTGTAAAAATCCCGGATACATTATCTTTTGAAGATGCCGCCGCATTACCAATTGCGGGAATTACGGCTCATCATGCAGTTCATAAAATTGGTAATATTTCAGAGGGCGATACTTTCTTTATTTGGGGTGGTGCAAGTGGTCTTGGCACTTACGCTGTTCAACTTGCAAAAAAAGCCGGTGCAACAGTAATAACCACAGTAGGAAAAAACGAAAAGAAAGATTTTATGATGAATTTAGGTGCTGATTTTGTTTTTAATCATTATGAGGACGACGTGGTTTCCGAAGTTAAGAAAATTTTTCCTAAAGGAATCGATACAATTCTTGACTTTGTTGGTCCTGCAACATTTGATAAAACTTTTTCTATGGTCAGAAAAGCCGGAAAAATTATGTTTTGCGGAATGATGACAGGCGTAGAAGTAAAATTGAATATTCAGCAAACTTATTTCAGGCATTTGAGTATTTTGGGACTTTATTTAGGCTCGATTGGAGAATTTAAAGATTTGATCAATCTTGCAGCAAATGGAACAATCAAGCCTCATATTGATAGAGTTTTTGATTTGAAAGATGCATCAGAAGCACACAGATTAATGGAAAGCGGCAATTATACCGGAAAAATCGTATTAAGTATATAAATTATTTTTTTTTACTAAGTCTATGATATTTTGACAATTATGAATTAAATCATAATTTTCTATATTTTTTTTTGAAATATTTTTTTGAATATATTAATTTTTTATTTGGATATAATTAAAAAAGTGTGTAAATTTGAATTCTTTTTTGAACGCATTTGCAGAAAAAAAGTTCAACAAAGAAAAAAATTGTTTGGATGTTATTTGAAAAGTTTTTAATTTTGTAAGCTATATCAAGGGTAGATACCGAAGTGGTTAAACGGGGCAGACTGTAAATCTGCTGGGCTACGCCCTACGGAGGTTCGAACCCTTCTCTACCCACTTGATTTTAAGCAAACATAAATATAAATATGCGGGAGTAGCTCAGTTGGTAGAGCATCAGCCTTCCAAGCTGAGGGTCGCGGGTTCGAGTCTCGTCTCCCGCTCTGATGGGTTACGGAGCATATTTTAGCGGAACTGGAAAAATTCGGTTACGCTTTCATTAATTTATAGTTGCTGATGTAGCTCAGATGGTAGAGCACTTCCTTGGTAAGGAAGAGGTCACGGGTTCAATTCCCGTCATTAGCTCTGAAAAGTTTACGAGTGTAGCTCAATTGGTAGAGTAGCGGTCTCCAAAACCGTTGGTTGCGGGTTCGATTCCTGCCACTCGTGCAAGAAAGAATTTATTTATTAAATAAAGAATATCTACAATGGTTGCAAAAATAAAAAAATTTGTAAATGAAGTAACTTCTGAAATGAAGAAAGTTTCATGGCCTACCAAAGAACAACTTCGCGAATCAACTGTTGTTGTAATTGTAGTAACAGCTATCATAACTGCTTTTACTTTCATAGTTGATGAAATTATGGCAATAGTAATGAACGCTATTTACTAATTTTTACATTAAATCAGAGCAAACAATGGCAGAAATTACATTAGATGAACAACCGATTAATAACCAAATTGCTGAAGATACAGACGCAATCGAAGCAAAGTGGTATGCTATTCGAACTTTTACGAGTCACGAAAACCGTGTGAAAACTGCTATTGAAATTGAGGTTAAACGCCTTAAATTAGAAGATAAAATAAAAGAAGTTCTTATCCCGCAAGAAACAGTTTTTGAGATTCGTAATGGTAAACGTAGAACTCGAATCAAAAACTTTTTGCCCGGATATATTATTATTCGTGCTGTTCTTGACAAAAAAACAAAAGATATTATTCAAAATCTTCCTTCGATTGTCTCCTTTGTCGGTAGAAAAAATGAACCTGTGCCTCTTCAGAGAGGAGAAGTTGATAGAATTCTTGGCAGAGTAGAAGAGCGTAAGGATATTACAACAGTGGAAACAACGTTCGCAATTGGCGATCCTGTTCGCGTTATTGACGGTCCATTCAACACTTTTAGCGGAACTGTTAAAGATGTAAATCTTGAAAAGCAAAAACTAAAGGTAGAAGTTGGAATTTTGGGTCGCAAAACACCGGTAGAATTGGAATTCAGCCAAGTCGAGCTTGAAAAATAAATCATTATTAACTATTAGAGTTTTTTGAAATGGCAAAAAAAGTAATGGGTACGTTCAAACTCCAGCTCAAAGCCGGAGAAGCGACAATGGCTCCACCGGTGGGCCCGGCTTTTGGTCAGCGTGGTTTGAATGGTATGGAATTCGTAAAACAGTTTAATAACAAAACTGGAAAAAATCAGGGAACAATTTTCCCTGTTCT
>JANJUO010000556.1 GCA_024710535.1 bacterium | reverse complement strand
CTAAAAGTATTTTATCTACTATTTTTTGATTCATCAAATCAACTTTAATCATTTCTCCAAGAGAATTAGTGTATTATTGTGGCAAAACAGATTGTTGCTCTACCATAAATAAGTTTTCGAATTTAAATTCAACTTGTATTAAAATTTGTTTGACTTACTATGTTAAACCTAAGTTTAGACCTAAATTCAATCCCAATCATAACAAACTTACGAAATTGTTTAAAAAACTTCTAAAACATTTTTTAAAAACGAACAAAAACCGCAAATATTTAATAATGATGAACAATTTTTGAACAGAGCATAGCAAAGTAGCTAAACAAAAGTTTTCAGATAGTTCTGAAACCTTTTTTGTTTATAATGGCATCAATATCATTTAAAAATATAATAATTCATTACACATGAATTGCTTGGATTATTTTTTCTAATTTTAAGTAAGACTGTTATACAATCCCAATGTAGAAAAATTGAATTTGGAGTCAATATCTCAAAAAAATACTGAATTTGCTTTATAGGTCAATTTTCAGATTTATAAAAATAACCATCAAAAAAGCTACGAAGAGTAACTTTTATGTCTGCAATAGATTTGCATTTCTTAAGCCAACTAATCAAATATCCGAAAGGTCTGATAAATCTCACTAAAGTATTGGCATGCAAGACATCTATTGCAATAATATTGCGGATGTAATAGTAAGTTTTCCAATTAAATTCAAACATATCTGCAGGCGGGTCGATCATCCTTGTCATCTTAGCATTTGGAATGATGTAACTATTAATATTTTGCTTTTTAATTCTCAAAAAATACTCTGTATCATCACCGTAAATGAAGAATTTCTTTTCTGGAAGCCCGGCTTTTTGCATAACAGATTTCGGAAATAGGGGACCTTCGAAAGTTGGACCTTCCACGTTGATTTGATCTAATTTAAAATCGTTTTCTGTGATAATCCTCTTCCAAATACTTTTGAAAGGATTGCTCATATTCACTTCCAAAGTGTCATTAATGTATGCAGTGCCAGAATTATTATGCCGCAAGGGGAGAAGCACACTGTTGTTTTGGTAAAATTTCATTAATTGTTCCAAGCAATCCAAATTCGCCAGAACATCATCGTCCATCACCCAAATTGCATCGCAATCATATTGAAGTGCGGTTTTGAAACCGGTGTATTGTCCTCCGGAACTACCCGAATTCTCTTGAGTAATTATATGCAATCGCTCATTGTTTTGATTTAGCCATTCAAGCGTAGAGTCTGTACTTGTATTATTCACAACGATAATTTTGTGGATTCTGTAAGTTTGATTACGCAAAGCGGATAGAACTTCTTTCAACAATTCTAATCGGTTATAAGTAACAACTACGGCAACAATTTTCAGGTTCATCATAACATTTCAAGATAAAGTGTGTTAATTGTAAAACTTGCTTCAAATTTAAAAATTCCTCTCTATTTACTTTAGAGAGGAAAAATTGCATGTTTACATTGAAATAAAGTGATAATTAGTCGATGATAGCAATTGCTTCGATTTCAATCAATACATCTTTTGGCAATCTTGCCACTTCATAAGCGGCTCTTGCAGGTTTGCTATCGCCAAAATATTCTGCGTAAATCGTATTCATAATAGGAAAATCGGTTAAATCTTTCATCAAAACAGTAGTTTTCACAACGTTATCAACATTTACATTTTGCGATTCCAAAATTGCTATAATGTTAAGAATGCATTGTCTTGTTTGAGATTGAATATCATCGCCTGATAGAGCTCCATCTTTGGTTAATGGAATTTGTCCTGAAATAAAAAGCATATTTCCTGCTTTAATAGCCTGTGAATAAGGTCCGATTGGAGCAGGAGCATTTTCAGTAAAAATAATTTCTTTCATAAGTTAAATCCTTTTTTTAAAGATTATAAAATGGACTTACCGAGCATAGCCGCTCCGTAAATTCCGGTATTTTTATTATATTTTGCATTTAATAATTTGTAGTTAGCCGATAGGGAAGGCAACAGTCTTCTTGATAGAATTTTTTCGATATTTGGGAAAAGTATTTCGGAAGTCATCGATACGCCTCCACCGATTATTACGTTTGGTATGTCGAGCAAATTCATTGCAGATGCCAAACCAGAGCCCAAATAAGTACCAATAATTTCGAAGCATTTAATAGCCGAAATATCATGATTTTTTGCCAATTTGAAAATATCAATAACATCAATGTCCGTTGCGATTGATTTATCTGAATTTAATTTTCTATAAAGATCTATTATCGCAAGTCTTCCTGTGTGAGATTCAAGAGTAATTTTTCTGAAATCATTAATTTCTCGTGAATCAAACTCAGAAAAGCCAAGAAAAGTATGACCAATCTCGCCTGCACCACCAGAATTTCCCTTGAAAATCTGTCCATTATATATTATAGCACCGCCAACGCCCGTTCCTAAAGTAACATAAAGAAAATTATTCAGATTCTTCCCAGCGCCATTATAAAGTTCGGCATAAGCGGCAACATTTGCGTCATTATCCAAAATCAATGGTAATGAAAACCATTCATCAAGAATCTTTTTCACTGGAATATTTTTGAAATCTTTAAGATTAGGAGCAATTAAAACCGTACCTTCGGCATTAACAACGCCGGGAATTCCTATTCCAACAGATTGAATATCATAATTATGAGTATAATTGGCAATAAATTCGATAATATTTTCCAATATTTCAGTATGGGCGGAGTTTGGATTAGTTGGAATTGAATTTTGATGAGATAATGAATAATAATCATCCATAATCGCACCTTTTATAGTTGTTCCGCCAATATCAATACCAAGATACATATTAATTTTTTTCTTTATATTTTGGAATATAGTAAATCTGCTCACCACGCTTTAGCATTCCATATTTTTCGCGAGCAAGGCGTTCGATAGTAAGAGTATCGTTCAATCTTAAGGAAATTTCATTTTTCAAAGAATCCTGCAATCTCAATTTTTCTTCGATTCTTTTTGTAATTTTAATTCTTTCAAATTCTAAATTGAACCTTGTTAGCAAACCATAATTAGAAAAAATAGCAAATGCAGCAAGAAGCAATATTATAGAAACGCCGATAATTGTAAACCGGCGTTTCGTTGATTTGAATATATTTATGAAGTAATCAAACATGTTAAATTGCATAATTTGCTAAAAATGCAACAAAATTATCTAAATCTTCTTTTGAGCGTTTTTCAGTAACAGCAATCATCAAACCTTTTTTCTCAGGAACATATTTTGAAATGTCCATACCTGCTAAAATACCTTTTGCTTCTGCATCAAGAATTATTTTTTCTGCAGGAACTGGTGTATCAATAACAAATTCATTGAAGAAAGGCAAATTGCTTGATAATTTGAAGCCGTTCAATTTGCTAATATTTTCTGCAAGGTAATGAGCATTTTTGAAAGAATTTTCAGCAACTTCTTTAATGCCTTGCTTACCCATAGTTTCCATATAAACAGTTGCGGCAAGCATAAACAAACCTTGATTTGTGCAAATATTCGATGTAGCTTTTTCGCGTTTGATTTGCTGTTCGCGAGTTTGCAAAGTTAATACGTAGCAACGTTGTCCATCTTTATCTTCGGTAACACCGCAAAGTCTGCCCGGCATTTTACGAACAAATTCCTGTTTACAAGCAAACAAGCCCAAATATGGTCCACCAAAATCTAAAGAAATACCAAGAGATTGACCTTCGCCAACAACGATATCTGCATTATACTTTCCAGGTGCTTCAAGCAAACCAAGAGAAATAGGCGCCGCAATAACTACATAAAGAGCTTTAACGGAATGAGCAATTTTTTCGATTTCGATAACTTCTTCTAAATTACCAAAGAAGTTAGGTTGCTGAACAATAACTGCGGAAGTTTTGTCAGTGATTGCATTTTTCAAAGCATCCAAATCTGCAGTACCGTCTTCTTTCACAAAAGTTTTGAAAGTGAATTCTCTACCAACTGTAATCGTGTTCATTACTCTAATATAAAGAGGATTAACAGTACCGGCAATCAAAAATTCAGTTTTTCTATTGTGAGCATTAGACATAAAGCAAGCTTCGGCAAGCGAACTGCCCGCATCATATAAAGAGGCGTTAGATACATCCATACCTGTAAGCTCTGCAACCATAGATTGGAATTCATACATTACTTGCAAAGTACCTTGCGAAACTTCAGCTTGATAAGGTGTATATGCAGTTTTGAATTCCGGTTTTTGAAGAACTGCTCCAACTATTGATGGAATAAAGTGATCGTAAGCGCCACCACCGATATAGCAGGTGTGAGTGCTTGCAGTTTTGTTTTTGGCTGCATATTCTTCGAGTAGTTTAACAGCTTCAAATTCTGATAAAGTTGGGGGCAGATCAAGTAATCCTTGGAATTTAACATCGTCCGGAATGCCGGAAATTAATTCACTGAATTCTGAAACGCCAATTCTTTCAAGCATCAATTTTTGCTCGTCAGAAGTATTTGGAACAAAAGACATTATTATCTCCTGAAGACTAAATTATATAATTATTTTCAATTAATTCAAAATACAAAATTAACTTATTATTTATATCTGACAAAACATAATAAAAAAATCCCCACGAATTGTGAGGATGATTTTATTTTACTTTTACTATTTTCCAAAAATCGAGAGCAAAACACCTGCTGCAATTGCAGTGCCAACCACTCCGGCAACATTTGGACCCATAGCATGCATTATCAAATAATTTTGTGGATTATATTCTTGAGCTACATTATGAGAAACACGTGCCGCCATTGGTACAGCTGATACACCAGCAGAACCAATCAATGGATTCACTTTTCCGCCTGTCATTTTGTACATTAATTTTCCAATCAAAAGTCCGCCAATTGTTGAAAATCCAAATGCAATCACTCCAAGAAGAATTATTTTTACTGTTTCAATTTTCAAAAATGCTTCGGCGCTCATAGTTAAACCTACACAAGTTCCTAAAAAGAAGGTAACTATATTTATTAATTCATTTGAAGCCATTTTTGTTAATCTCTCAACTACTCCGCTCTCTCTCATGAGGTTTCCACCCATTAACATTGCCAAAAGTGGTGCGGCAGGAGGAACTATCATTGCGCCAAAGCCAATAACTGCGATTGGGAAAATAATTTTAATTTTCTTTGAAACAGGTTTTGCCGGCTCCATCACTACTTTTCTTTCTGCATCAGTGGTCATCATTCTCATTAATGGCGGTTGAATTAGAGGAACAAGCGCCATATATGAATATGCGGCAACAGCTATTGGACCCAATAAATGCGGAGCCAATTTCAAAGTTAAGTAAATAGCTGTTGGACCATCCGCTCCGCCAATAATTCCTATAGCTGCTGCTTCTTGGTAACTAAATCCAAGCATTACCGCAACAAGAAGAGCAGTAAATACACCAAATTGAGCCGCCGCACCCAAAAGAAAAGTCTTAGGATTGGATAATAATGGGGTGAAATCAGTCATTGCACCAATTCCAAGGAATATTAATGGTGGAAAAATTTCAAGTTCGATTCCCTTCGAAAGCCAATAGTACAAGCCACCTGCATGCTCGAAAATGGGAGCGTCATTAACCATGTGAATGATCGGTAAATCAAGTAAACCACTTCCGGGAAGATTGGCAAGAAATGCACCTAATCCGATTGGCAATAATAGTAGTGGTTCGAATCCTTTTACTATAGCGAGATATATCAATAGACATGCCACAGCAAGCATAAGGAAATGTCCGGCTTCTAATTGCCAAAAGCCCATATTACTTATAAATTTTTCTAAAAATTCTAACATAAATTTATACCTATTTAATTATTTCTACAACCAAATTAATGACCTTGAATGTTATGAGAGCCAATCACATCCATTTTTCCAATTTTAGACCAATTGGAATCTCCGGGCTCGCCCAAAAAAGAAATAGTTTTTATTCTAATTGGTTTACGAACCACAGAATATGCTGCAGCACTCAAAACCGCTATTAATTCCGGTGTAATTTCATTTTCATCAATATATTCATTTTCATTAATGGAAGTATCTTTCGCAATAATTTTGGCAGCATTTTTTGCAAGTTTGTCATCTATCATTTTAAGTACTACAATTAGCAAATAAAAGAAAAATAATGATGCAAATATAACACCCATACCAATTACAAGTACTTCCAGAGCTTCTATTAATCTTTCTAACATTGGTAAATCCCTTTGTTAATTAAAAAAATCTATTCGAAAACAACCAAATTCTGCCCGGATTCCACATTGTCACCATTTCTTACATTGATTTCTGCAATTGTAGCCGAAGTCGGTGCATAAATATTCGTTTTCATTTTCATTGCTTCCAAGATGATAACCACATCACCTTCTTTCACTTTTGTACCGATTTTAACAGGTACTTCCAAAACTACTCCATTGATAGGCGATTTCAAAATGTTACCATCAAGAGTGGCGCCACCCTGTTTTTTTGGTTTTGGCTTTGAAACAGGTGCCATTGTTGATGCTGATTTTGGAGCAGACACATTTGGAATAGTATTATTCTGAACTGCATGTACTTCCATTCCATCTTCTTCGAGCACTTCAATTTCAACTTCGTAAGCATTACCATTAACTTTAATAATCATTTTACTCATTATATTTTATCTCCGATATTAATTTTTTAATTATTACAATGGAATCAAACCATGTTTTTTCTGTGGTCTTAAATCACGTTTGTTTTTCAATGATTCAAGTGCAATTGCAATATATTCACGTGTTTTCAAAGGTTCAATAATCGCATCAACCAATCCGGCTTCTGCCGCGGGATATGGAGTTGCAAATTGATGCTTATATTTATCGATTAATTCACGACGCTTTGCTTTTGGTTCGGCTGCCGATGTGATTTCATTTTTATATAATACAGAAACAGCACCTTCTGCACCCATAACAGCAATTTCAGCTGTGGGCCAAGCGGCAACTCTATCAGCTCCGAGTGATTTTGCACTCATTGCAAGATATGCACCACCATAAGCTTTTCTAATGATGATAGTAATTTTTGGAACTGTAGCCGCAGAATATGAGAATAACATTTTTGCGCCATGGCGAATGATTCCACCAAACTCTTGCTCAACACCCGGTAAGAATCCAGGAACATCAACAAAAGTAATTAATGGAATACTAAACGCATTACAGAATCTAATAAATTTTGATGCTTTATCAGAGGCGTCAATATCAATACATCCGTATTTTTCGAGAGGTTGATTTGCAATAATACCAACTGAGCGACCATTCATTCTGGCAAAAGCAACAATCATATTTTTTGCAAAATGCTCTTGTATTTCAAATATTGAGCCAGGATCAACAACTTTTTCGATGATTTCCATCATATTATATGGATCTCTTGGATCGTCTGGAACAATTTCGTTTAATGATTCATCTTCAAAAATATGCAATTTGCCATCACCAGTATATGGAGGCATTTCAGTATTATTCGAAGGCATATAACTTAATAATTTTTTTGTTAATTCAATAGCATCAGCATCATCTCTTGCTATTAAATGCACATTACCACTATGGGATGCCTGTGCCATTGCCCCACCAAGTTCTTCATCAGAAATATCCTCACCGGTAGCTTCTTTGATAACTTTTGGTCCAGCAATAAATAATTTACCAGTTCCTTCCACCATTACAATAAAATCCATCAAAGCAGGGGAGTAGGCAGCGCCACCGGCACAAGGACCGGCAATAATTGCGATTTGCGGAACCACACCTGACAATAATGTATTATAGTAGAAAATTTCTCCATAGCCACGGAGCGAATCAATTGCTTCTTGAATTCTTGCTCCGCCCGAATCATTAAATGCTACGTAAGGAGCACCGTTTTTTAATGACCTGTGCATTGTTTCAATTATCTTCCATGCGTGCATCTTGCCCACACTACCACCCATTACAGTAAAATCTTGCGATGAAGCATAAACAAGTCTGCCATCAACTGCTCCTAAGGCAGTGGCAACGCCATCGCCGGGCAATTCTTTGCCTTCCATACCAAATGCTGTGCTTGTATGCTCAACAAAACGGTTCATTTCTTGATATAAACCATTATCAAAAAATAAATGCAATCTTTCTCTGGCAGTCATTTTGCCAAGTTCATGCTGGGCTTTTAATTTATCTTTGCCGCCACCAAGAAGAGTTTTTGCATCTTTTTCTTTTAATCTTGAAATTTTTTCTTTAACTGTTTCCATAATACTTTAGTCTTATAACTA
>JANJUO010000455.1 GCA_024710535.1 bacterium | reverse complement strand
GCAATACAAGTCATCTGGTTTGGGCAGAATCAGCGTTGTTAGAATTCATCCTGTCGATGACAATATTCTTTATGTTGGCGCCGCAACAGGCGGGCTCTGGATCTCGACTGATAGAGGCAAATCTTGGGATTTGAGCAAATTCACTGATGTAATGTCGATTGGAATTAGTGATATTGCAATTGCTCCATCAAATCCGAGCACTATGTATATTGCAACCGGTGACAAAAATGGTGCTTTTCAATCACGTGCTTATTCTATTGGCATATTAAAATCAACAAATGGTGGAAACTCTTGGGATTTCACAAAAGCTTTCACACAAATTTCATCGCAGACAATATTTGCAAGAATTTTGGTGAACAAAACTAATCATAATATTATTTACTCAGGAACTTCTTCAGGATTCTACATATCTACTGATGGTGGCGAGAATTGGGAAAAAAAGGCGGATGGTTATTTTCGCGATTTGGAATTTCACCCAACTAATCCTAATGTGATTTATGGCGTTGTTTCCGGTACTCAATCCTACTCATCAAATGCCGCTCAGATTATGGTATCTAAAGATGGCGGAAACTCTTGGGTTTCCAAATTAACATTAAATAATATCAGCAGAGTGGAATTAGCAACAACTCCCGGAAAGCCAAATAATCTGCATGCATTATGTGTTGTTAGAAATTCAGGTAGATATGGCGGATATTATGTTTCTGAAGATATGGGCGACAATTGGAGTTTGAAATCAAGTTCGCCAAATATTCTCGGAATAGATGTAGCAAGTAATGATTACAGCCAAGGATTTTATGATTTGGCTCACGTGATTCATCCATTGTATCCAAACCAAATTTATATCGGTGGTATTCATATTTTTTATTCCAGTGATTTTGGGGTTACGTGGAATCAGGTTAATCATTGGACAGGATCGGGCAGACCTTATGTTCATGCAGATCAGCACGAACTTGTAATGAATGAAAAAACTCTTGAATTATATTCTGTTAATGACGGTGGAATTTATCGATCATCCACAAACGGAAATTCTTGGGAAGATCTGTCTAACGGTATTTCCATTTCTCAATTTTATGGAATAAGTTCGTCCAATACCGAAAATGGTATGATAATTGGCGGAACTCAGGATAATGGCACTCATATTTTGATGGATGGCGAGTGGCAGCATATTTTGGGTGGTGATGGAATGAAATGTATTATCGATCCGAGTGATTCCAAATATATTTATGCCTCAACTCAATATGGCGAAATTTATCGCTCGTCTGATAGAGCTAATAATTTCAGCAGAATTGCCTCTTATTCATTTTATAGCGGTGAAATTCCTGATTGGGTAACGCCTTATGTATTGAACCCAAAAAAATCTTCAACGATTTATGTTGGATATAGAAATGTATTCAAAAGTACAAATCGTGGTGCAAATTGGACAAAAATTTCTTCCTTTACTCATAATTCGGCATTAAAAGTGCTTACCGTTGCCGAAAGCGACACTAATACAATTTATGCTTCCACTGGCAACATTCTATATGTTACAAACAATGGCGGAGGAAATTGGGGTATTCATTATCAAGCAAAAAATATGATTACCGATATTGTTGTTGATGATAACGACCCAGCAAGAGTGTGGATTACAACCTCTGGATATACAAACGGTAGCAAAGTTTTTGAATTATATAATGGTGAAACCAAGAATATTTCTTATAATTTGCCAAATGTTCCCGCCAATACTTTGGTTAAATTGAAAAAATCTATTTCAACAATGTTTGTTGGAACTGATGTTGGAGTATATTATAAAGATGATTTCTCAAATAAATGGGTTCCATTTAATGGCAATATGCCAAATGTGATAATTTCTCAACTTGAAATCAATTATTCAACAGGTAAAATTTATTGTGGAACTTATGGCAGAGGTTTATGGGAAGCAGTTGTCTTTGATTGCGATATTCCTAAGCCGAAAATAAATATTGCCGGCAATCTTACCTTCTGTGCCGGTGATAGTGTTGTACTCGAAAACAAAGAAGTTTATGTAGATTATAAATGGTCAACTGGCGAAACCGGAAAGAAAATTACAGTTAAGTCAAGTGGAACATATTTTTTGAGCATCAAAGATAAAAATGGATGTATTCAAACTTCGGAGCCAATCACTGTAACAGTGAATTCAATTCCTGCTTTGAAAATTTCTGCGTCAAATAATGGTGTGATTTGCAAAGGTGATTCTCTGCAATTAACAGCATCCTTTGGTTTCAAAAAGTATGTTTGGTCAACTGGTGATTCCACCCGTACATTCAAAACAAGTACTCCCGGAAAATATTTTGTATCTGCCATCACAGATAAAGATTGCATAGGAAAGCCGGATACAATTGAAATAACAGAAATTGATAAGCCAGAAAAGCCGAATGTTTACCAAAAAGCAAATACACTATCTACCGATTCAGCTTCTGCATATCAATGGTATTTCAATAATACTCCAGTTTCAGCTTGGAATAAAAGAGAAATTGAGTTGAAAGATAATGGAAAATATAAAGTTGAAGTATTCAATTCCGGAAATTGCTCCGCAATGTCTGATGAATTTGATGTGATTGTTTCTGTTGAGGATAATTTGGATATTGATAAATTTATATCTGTATTTCCAAATCCTTCAAAAGATAAATTCTCTGTGAAATTAAACAAAAATTTCGAAAATATTGAATACAATATCAAAGATTTGAACGGTAGAACTATATTGAGCAATTCAATTTTTAGTATTAGCGAATTTTCGGTGAACCTTGCTGAATTTGCAAAAGGCATTTATTTACTTGAAATTAATGCAGATAATCAAAAATTCAAAGTAACATTGATAAGAGAATAATTAATTATAATTTGACAGTTGATAACGGAGCATTTTACGAAAAACTATTTTGATTCTCTTGCGGGCTTTCGAGCATTAGCGGCAACGATGGTTCTTATTGGGCATTTGATTGAGGAGACCTCGCTCTCTGCGCCTTGGTTTTTTAAATATGGCTGGACAGGTGTGAATTTATTTTTCACACTGTCCGGCTTTTTGTTTACCTATCTTTATTTTGATAAATTTGCCCAAAACACACAATCCTTAAAAGAGTATTTCCTTAAGCGTATAATCAGAATTTATCCATTAACAATTTTTCTGATTTTAGTAACGGTAATCACAAGACGTGGCTATGAATTTTGGGATATTGTCAGCCATTTTGCACTTGTGAATTCATACTTCAAAGACTATAGATTTTCCATAAATTCACCGATGTGGTCGCTTACGGTAGAAGAGTCTTTCTATTTTCTTGTGCCACTATTGATGACAATTCTGGCGAAAATATATGAAATAAAATGGTTTAGTTCCACAAAAAGCAAGATATTCTTTATTGGAGTGATTTTGATTTTTGTTCATGGCGGATTCTATAATTTAGCAACACAAATAATCAATTTAAAGTATTATTTTTATGGGGTTTGGGATTCTGGATTTTGGTCAACAACGATTTTTGGACGCTTTTTTGATTTTGGAATTGGAATCACAGCAGGATTGATCTACTTGAAATTACCAAATTCCAAATTTTTCACAAATCAATTCTACTCCTTATTATTATTTATTGCAGGAGTACTTCTATGGATGTTTGCCGCAAATTGGTATTATCAATTAGGAGGACCAACTCCTGCAGGCGGGCATAAACTTTATTCATATTACTTTCTTTTATTCTCGACATCGGCTTCTTTGATGATTTTATCATTGGTGGGAAATTCAATTTTTGCAAAATTCTTTGCCTTGAAACCAATTGTTTTTGCCGGAAAAATCTCCTTTGCACTTTATTTAATACAATTTATGGCAATCTCATCAGAAAAAAATCTATCTAAATTTCTGATGCGTTCTTTGGAATACCACTTGAATAATGAATTACTATCCTTGATTATGGTATGTGTAATTTTAATTATCCTATCAAC
>JANJUO010000459.1 GCA_024710535.1 bacterium | reverse complement strand
TTCCCGCTCTGCAAGGGCGGGATCATGGCCGGCAATTCCAGGTGGTGCCAAAGCCTGGAGGAATGGCGGGCCACCTTCGCCAACTGGATTCACCGCAGCGATGCGCCAGCCTTGCTCCATGCCAGCGTCTTCTTCGATTTCCGGCCCCTGTATGGCGCAAATGAATTGAGCGACGCGCTGCGCGAATGGCTGAACGGCAGCATCAAGGACAACCGTCTGTTTCTCAAGCGCATGGCGGAAAACGCGCTCGCCAATCGCCCGCCGCTTGGGCTGGTGCGCGACTTTGTGGTGGCGTCGGGCGGCGCTCAGGCGCACACCCTGGATCTCAAAATCAACGGCATCACGCCGTTTGTCGATGCTGCCCGTATTTTTGCGCTGTACGCCGGCGTCGGCGAAACCGGCACGGCAGCGCGCCTGCGGGAAGCGGCGCGCGCCTGGAACATGGCGTCCGACGAGGTCGAGGCCTGGGTGGCGGCCTTCCACTTCATCCAGTTGCTGCGTATGCGCCAGCAGCATCTGGCGCAAACCCGGGGCGAGGAGGTCGGCAACCGGATCGATCCGGAGCAGCTCAACGCGCTTGACCGGCGCATCCTGAAGGAAGCTTTTCGCCAGGCGCGCAAGCTGCAGGCGGTCATGAGCGGCTACTTCGAATATTGATCCCCGGATGCTTGAGCGCAGCCGTTTCATATCTTCTTCTTTTTTTGCCGGAACTTTTACGATAAGGTGGCGTCGGCTGCCGCTCTGCCTGGATCGGAGTGCGGATCGATAAAAACGTAAACCAACCAAGGGAGGCTTCCCATGTCTAGTCCGCAACCGGATTGGGCCGCAATCGATCAGGATCCGCGGTTCCAGGCGCTGCACAAGAAGAAAACCACGTTCCTGTGGGGCCTGATGCTGTTCTCCATCGTGTATTACTTTCTGCTGCCGGTGGGCGCGGCCTACTTCCAGGATCTGTTCAAGATCAAGGTGTGGGGCCCAGTCAACGTCGGCATCCTGTTCGCGCTGTCCGAATTCATCGTGGCCTGGGCCATCGCCGGCATTTACGCCCAGCGCGCCAACAAGCAATACGACGCCATGGCCGCAGAAATCGTGCGCGACGCCAAAAACATCGGAGGAAGAAAATAATGGGACGCCAATCCCCCCTGTTCATGGGCGCTGCGGCGCTGCTCGCCTCCGGCCCCGCCTTTGCCGGCGCCGGCGCGGTGGCCGACGAGTTCAAGTGGATGACCTTCGCGGTGTTCGGCGCCATCATCGCCATCACCATGTACATCACCTTCTGGGCGGCCAAGCATACGCATACGACGTCGGAGTTCTATGCCGCCGGACGTTCGGTCACCGGCATCCAGAACGGCTGGGCGATTGCCGGCGATTACCTGTCTGCCGCCTCTTTCCTCGGGATTGCCGGCCTCATCTCGCTGTACGGCTATGACGGCTTCATGTACTCGGTCGGCTGGCTGGTGGCCTACATCACCGTATTGCTGGTGATTGCCGAGCCGTGCCGCAACATCGGCAAGTACACGCTCGGCGACATCCTGGCCTTCCGCAACCAGCCCAAGGCCTCGAAGACCGTGGCCGCGCTGTCCACCATCACCGTGTCCACCTTTTACCTGACCGCGCAGATGGTGGGCGGCGGCGTGCTGATCAAGACGCTGATCGGTATCGACTACCACATCTCGGTCATCGGCGTCGGCGTGCTGATGCTGTCTTACGTGGTGTTCGGCGGCATGAAGGCCACCACCTGGGTGCAGATCGTCAAGGCGGTGCTGCTGGTGACCGCGTCCATCCTGCTGGTGTTCATCACCTGGAGCCAATACGGCTTCAGCCTGCCCGGCTTCCTGCAGGCCGTGGTGGACGATCCCAAGGTGCAGACGCAAGTCGCCAAGCTGGTAGGCGATGCCGCTACCACCATGACGCCGCAGGAACTCGGCCAGCGCTTCCTTGAGCCCGGCCTGTTCCTGAAGAGCCCGATCGACCAGATCTCCCTGGGCATGGCCCTGGTACTGGGCACCGCCGGCATGCCGCACATCCTGATGCGTTTCTTCACCGTGCCGACCGCACAGGCCGCGCGCACGTCCGTGATCTGGGCGATGGCCATCATCGGCGGCTTCTACGTGCTGACCCTGTTCCTCGGCATGGGCGCCGCCATCAACGTCGGTCCCGCCACCATCGCCGGCATGGACAAGGGCGGCAACATGGCCGCGCCTTTGCTGGCCCAGTATGCCGGCGGCGGTGCAGACTCCGTGCTGGGCAACCTGTTCCTGGCCTTCGTCGCGGCCGTGGCGTTCGCCACCATCGTCGCGGTGGTGGCGGGCCTGGTGCTGGCGGCAGCCTCCGCGATGGCGCACGACCTCTATGTGGGCGTCATCAAGGGCGACCATGCCTCGCCGAAAGAGCAAGTGATCGCCGCCCGCGTGTCGTCCGTCATCGTCGGCATCATGGCCATCTACGTCGGCATTGCTGCCGAGGGCCAGAACGTGGCCCACCTGGTGGCGCTGGCCTTCGCCGTGGCGGCGTCGTCCAACCTGCCCGCGGTGTTCCTCACCCTGTACTGGAAGCGCGCCAACACCTACGGCATTGTCCTGGGCATGCTGGTGGGGGCCATTTCCGCCATCGCGCTGGTCATGATTTCGCCCAACATGACCTACCCCCAGGCGGTGGTAAAGGACGCCAGGAAGGTGCTGGAAGGCGAACCTGCCCAAGCGGCCAAACCGGCGGTCGCCGCGGTGTCGGCCAGCAGCTTCGCATGCGAACTGTTTGCGCTGGAAGGCTGCGTCAAGTCCGAGCCGGCCAAGCATGCGTCTCCTGAAAAACCCGCCAAACCGGGTGCGCCGGAGAGGCTGGCCAAGCTGCAGGAAACGCTGCCGACGCTGACCGATGCCAAGGAAATCGAAACGGCCCAGCAGGACATCGCCAAGCTGGAAAAGGACATCAAGAAGGCCGAGGGCGACCTGAAGAAAATGGAAGGTCAGACCACCAGCATGGTGGGCCTGGAGAAGCCGTACTTCCTGCTCAAGAACCCCGGCCTGATCTCCATCCCGCTGGGCTTCCTGATGGTCATCGTCGGTTCGCTGCTGTTCCGCGACAAGCGTGCGGAAGAGATGTGGGGCGAGCTCTACGTGCGCCAGAACACCGGCATCAACGCGGAGGGGGCCAGCGCCCACTGACGCGCGCCGCAACGCGCAATCAAGCCCCCGGGGTCGCAGCCGGGGGCTTTTTTATTTCGCTTTGGCAAGCCAGCGCGCCTGGCGGCACAAGCGGATGAGTTGCTTGAGACGGGTGAGATTTTGCGTCCGCGCCAGCGGTAGCAGCGCCAGCCACAACTGGGCGGTCGCGTAGGCATCCGCCAGCGCACCGTGGCGCTGGTAAACGCTAATGTGGAAGTAGGCGAGCCAGTCGTCCAGTGGACGGTTGAAACCGGGCCCCTGCGGCGCCAGCAGCGGCGCCAGCACCGCCAGGTCGAGCCAGATGGCGCGGTCTTTCAGGCCCAGCCAGGTCTGGCTGGCGCGTGCCAGCGCCAGCTGATCGAAAGCGGCATGGTAAGCCAGGCGCGGCTGGCCGCCGGCGTAGTCGAGCCATTCCAGCAAAGCCTGGGCCGGATCCAGTCCGTTGAGTTGCTGCCCGGTGGTGATGCCATGCACCAGGATGTTGGCGGTCGCGGTGGCCGCGGCCTGCCGCAATCGCACTTCGCATGTCGGCGCCATGGCAATGGCGCGATCGACGACCGTGACCGCACCGATGGCGAGCAGGGGATCGAGCCGCGGGTT
>JANJUO010000447.1 GCA_024710535.1 bacterium | reverse complement strand
TAACAAGAAGCAGCACCGGACCCGCCCAGAAAAAACCAGCAAGCGAACCGGCACGATTGAGCAAACTCGACGAAATCTATCGCCTGCACCGCCTGCTTGACGGGCGGCGGACGGGCCTCCCCCGCGCCGCGCTCATTACTGAGCACGGCTTTTCGCGTTCCACCCTCGCCCGCCTGATCGCCGATCTGCGCGACCGTCTCGGCGCCCCGCTCATCCACGACAGCGAACGCGGCGGCTATCGCTACGACACCGCCGACGGCAGCCACGCGCTCCCCGGCCTGTGGTTCACCCCCGCCGAACTGCACGCTCTCGTCACGCTGAGGCATCTGCTCGCCAACCTGGAACCCGGGCTGCTCGACGGCCACCTGCGGCCGCTGCAAGCCCGCATCGACAAGCTGCTGGGCAGCAACCACCTGGGCGCCGGCGAGGCCGCGCAACGCATCCGCATCCTGACCGCCGCCGCGCGCCAGAAAAACCTCCGCCACTTTCAAACCGTCGCCGGCGCCGTCCTGCAGCGCCGCCGCCTCAGGATCGACTACTACCACCGCGAGCGAGACCAAACCGGCGCCCGCGAAATCTCCCCGCAACGTCTTGCCCATTACCGCGACAACTGGTATCTGGACGCCTGGTGCCACGACAAAAAAGGCCTGCGCATCTTCGCCGTCGAATGCATCCGCGCAGCCACGCCGCTCGGCAAAGCCGCCAAAGCCATCGCCGAATCCACACTCAACCACGAACTCGCCAGCGCCTACGGCATCTTCGCCGGCCTGCCCGTCGCCACCGCCGTGCTTCGATTCACCCCCAAACGCGCCCGCTGGGTCGCCGACGAAATCTGGCATCCCCGGCAACAAAGCCGCTGGCTGGAAGACGGCCGCTATGAACTCGCCGTGCCGTACTCGGACGACCGCGAACTCCTGATGGACATCCTCAAGCACGGAGCGGAGGTTGAAGTCGTCGCGCCTGGCGCGTTGCGCGAGGCTGTCAGAAATCAGCTTGATGTGGCGGCAGGGCAGTATCGGCAAGGCGTAGCGCCAGGCCCGGAAATTGAGCCTGACGGCGGGTAGGATGAGAAACATGGCTCATCACCGTCCCATTGCCCACGCTGCCCAGAATACCGACGGAAGTTGGCGCGACCCGCATGACCTGGATGAACATCTCACCAGCGTCGCCGCCCTTGCCGCCGAATTTGCACAAGCATTTGGCGCGGACTGGGCACGGATAGCCGGCCGTTGGCATGACCTTGGCAAATACCGGCAGCGTTTCCAGAATTACATTCGTCTCGCCAGCGGCTTTGAAGTGGACGCGCATATCCAGGGCGAAGCGGGAAAAGCGCCGCATTCGACGGCTGGGGCAATACTGGCGTGCGACCGTTTTGATGCTGCCGGGCGCGTGCTGGCCTATCTGATCGCCGGCCACCACGCCGGGCTGGCGGACTGGTTCGGCGGGCTTAAGGGGCGGCTTGCCGCCATCGACAGCCGCGCGGAACTCGACGAGGCGCTGGCCGAAAGCCCGCCTGCCCACATCCTTGATCATGGCGATTTCCAACCCAATTTGCGCGCCATCCCGGGCGGCCGGGATGGTTTCGCCTTGTGGGTACGCATGTTGTTCTCGGCACTGGTCGATGCGGATTTTCTCGACACCGAGCGTTACATGGATGCGGAGAAATTCGCACAACGCAATCAATGGCCAACACTGGATCGGCTCGCTCCCCGGTTCGACGCCCACATGGCCAAACTCGCGGCGAAGGCTGACTCCACGCCGGTCAACGCGCTGCGCGCCGACATCCTGCGCCAGTGCCGTGAGAAGGCCGCGCTCGAACCTGGCCTGTTTTCCTTGACCGTTCCGACTGGCGGCGGCAAGACGCTCTCCGGCATGGCATTCGCACTCGAACACGCCCGCACGCACGGCAAGCGTCGTGTTATCCACGTCATTCCCTACACCAGCATCATCGAGCAGACGGCAGACATTTTCCGCAGCATCTTTGGCGAAGCCGTCATCGAGCATCACAGCAACGCCGAGTCCGACCCCGGCCAGGAAAACACCGCCTCACGTCTGGCTTGCGAAAACTGGGATGCGCCCATCGTCGTCACCACCAACGTACAGTTCTTCGAATCGCTGTTCGCCGCGCGTACTTCGCGCTGCCGCAAGCTGCACAACCTGATCGATTCGGTCGTCATCCTCGACGAAGCGCAACTCCTGCCGCCGGAGTTTCTGCAACCCATCCTCGACGTGCTGAAGCTCCTGACCCGCCACTACGGCGTGTCCGTCGTGCTGTCCACCGCCACCCAGCCCGCCCTGTCCACGCGTGAATATTTCGACCCCAGCCAGAACCTGCGCGGCCTGGACAATGTGCGGGAAATCATCGACGACCCCGACGCGCTCTATCAAGCGCTGGAACGGGTGAATGTGCGCCTGCCCGCCGATTGGCAGCAGCCTTCCGAATGGCCGCAAGTGGCGGATGACCTGGCCCGCCACGATTCGGTACTCGCCATCGTCAACACCCGCAAAGACGCCCGCGCGTTGTGGGAACAACTGCCCGAAGGCACGCTACATCTATCAGCGCTGCTGTGCGGTGCGCACCGTTCGCAACGCATCGCCGAGATCAAGGCCCGGCTCAGATCTGGTGTTCCAACGCGGGTAGTCAGCACGCAGCTGGTCGAAGCCGGGGTCGATGTGGATTTCCCGGTTGTCTACCGCGCACTCGCTGGACTGGACTCCATCGCCCAGGCGGCGGGCCGCTGCAACCGTGAAGGGGGTCTTACTGAAAAAGGCGAAGTCG
>JANJUO010000388.1 GCA_024710535.1 bacterium | reverse complement strand
ATAGCCTTTGAAATTGATTCAACAGAACTCAATTTGAATCCCACATAAATCATTCCTGATATTCTTCCGGAGTTGTCGTAATATGGCTTGTAAGAAGTGAGATACCAATCATTTACAACAAAAGCAGTACCAAAATATACTTTGCCCTTCAAAACAGTAGATATCACTTGATTTGCACTGCCATTTGGCTCAATTGCCGGAATATATGTGCCAATAGCTCGTTTATTTTCTGAATTTTTTACAGAAGTTGCCACTCTGAGCATATCGCCATTTTCGTTCATTCTTTGGAAAATTGTTGTGGTTGCACCGGTTATTTTTGAATTTTCATCAACAACTTCCATTCTTGAATTCAAATCATTATTTTGTCCAAACCAGGTATTTCCAATAAGCATCTTTGGCAAGATAACTGCTTCCTGATCTTTAGTTTTCGAAAATTGATTAATTGCATTCCATTGAACTTTTTCATTGCTCAAAACCAAACCGCCTTTTCTTTTAATCAAATCTTCCAAAATATTAATCGAAACTTCCAGCTTCGATTTAAAAAGTTCATCAGCTGTCTCTAATATTCCATAAACATCACGGGTAATCTGGCGAACATTGCGTTCCGTTAATGCATCTAATTCATTCTCCGACTTTTCAGCAATCCTGAGTTTCAAATTCACAGACATCAACTGAATAATCAACATCGGCAAAACTGCAGACAATATTGCCAATAAAGCTATTTTTCCTTTTAATGAAAACTTCAAAATCTGCCTCAAAAATTAACATTCAAACAGCAAATAAATAAGTAATTACTTACTTTTCAAATTTATCAAAAATTGTTCAATAAACAAAGTTACTTTGATAAATTTAATGATTGAAATGAAAATTTGCTGAAAGGAATTAGGAATTTGTAATTTGCAAAAGTAAATTGACATTAATTAAAGTTGTATTCTATTAATTGAAATTTTGTTTAAAAAGGATAGAGCAAAAATGAAAATGCCCGACCAAGCCGGGCATTTATTTTAATCTTCATCATCAAAATCATCATCTTCATCGAAGTCATCATCTTCGTCATCATCAAATTCATCGTCTTCGAATTCATCATCAAACAAATCATCATCATCGTCGAAATCGTCATCTAAATCATCTTCGTCCAATTCATCGTCGAAATCTTCATCGTCTAATTCATCGTCAAATAAATCATCATCATCATCTTCAAATTCATCGTCTTCGTCTTCGAATTCATCATCATCATCGATAGGGCTCAAATTCCATATTAATTCTGCCTCTTCGAATGGATTGTCGTTTTTTGCTATGTTATTCAAAAAGTCCATAATGGATTTCCTTTGTTAATTATTAAATAGATTAATATTCAATATCAGCAAAGCAATTAGTCTTTTGTAACTTCATCGCTTTCGGTTGAGACTTCCTCTTCAATATCATCAGGAAGATATTCAAAATCATCCAACTCATCGTCATCATCATAATCTTCGTCATCATAATCATCAACTAAGTCTTCATATAGATTTGGATTTTTATTATTTGATGCATATTCTTCAAAAGGAACTTCTGTAGTTTCAGCAAAATCAAGAAGCAAATCGATTACTTTTTTCTTCAAAACCGAAGTAACAAAATGTTCGTTTTCGAGCAATTTTTCTTTTACCCAATTAGGAGAAAGTGAAGGATTGCGACCTAATTCACTTTGAATAAATGGTTCAATATCGTAATCTTCGATTTGTAAATTCTCTGCTTCTGCAATTTTGGTAATTAAATACTCAATTCTGATTGTACGCTCAGAATCAATGTATGCTTCAGGAGGCATTTGCGTCATCAATGTATCTAAGAAATTGTCCGGTAATTTATAATTTTCGAGCATTCTCTTGGCTTGATTTTTAACCTCTGCTTCAACAATTGCTTTCGGAATAGCATAGTCTGAATGCAAATCATTTAATTGACGCAATAATTGGTCAATCATATATTCACGTGATTTGCTATCATAGATTTCCTGAAGTTTAAAGCTAATTTCTTCTCTGAAATCTTCAATTGTATCTAATTTTCCTTCAGTTATTTTGCCGATAAATTCAGAAGTATATTCTGCCGGTATAACTTTTTGAATATTTTTGATAATAATTTCAGTTTGAATTGCTTCGCCAGCTTCATTTTTATCGTCAACAAAAAACTTATCGCCAACTTTCTTATTGATAAAATTCTGTTTTAATTGCATTGGAAATGCAGGTGCATATAATTTAGCTGTGTTTTCGTGATAATGTGGCTCAGGATTGTCTGCTCCTTGATGCGAGTAATCATAAGTAATAACAAAATCATCATCAGTTATTTCTTCGGCATCAATTTTTTCACCATTTTCACGGGCAATCCATGCTAATTCAATTTCAATTTTGTCATCTTCAACATTATAAACCGGCTCTTGGATTTGTAATCCTTTGTATTCTTTGAGTGTGAGTTCGTCGAATGCATCAATTTTCAATACACAAACCACAGATCCGTCTTTATTTTTGTCCATTTTTGTAAGTGCAGGACTATCAATAAGATGAATATTAGTTTGGCGAAATTCTTTAGCAAGAAATTCATTCACCATTTCTTCATTTACTTCTGCCTCGATAGAAGCGCCAAACATTTTCTTTACCATTGGTAGTGGCACTTTACCTTTTCTAAAGCCCTTGATTTCTACACTTGGTAAGATTTTTTTGTAGGCGGCATCATATCTTGGTTTTAATTCTTCAGCAGAGAATGTTATTTCAACTTCTCTAACTGAAGGCTCGATTTGAATAATTTTATATTCCAAAAGGATTCTCCGGTATCTAAAATCAATAATTTGTACGGACGGAGAGACTCGAACT
>JANJUO010000297.1 GCA_024710535.1 bacterium | reverse complement strand
ATAATGGATGTATCAAAGCTGAAAGTGAATTAGGAAATGGAAGCACATTTTTTGTTCTATTACCTGAACAAGATTAATAGAATTAATAAAAGATTTTGAAATTTTCAATTAATAACATTCTTTTAATAAAAAAAACCACATACAAATCAAACTAATAGCAAAAAATATAATAAATAATAGAATTCCTTTGATTATATTAAAACTTATGCTTAATTTACTTTGTTTTATTGACTTTATTTAAATATTTTTTTGAAAGTTAAATGCAATATACAATGCCCATATCACAGCGATTGAAAAAGTTAATCAAATCGCTTCATCAAAAACCACATAGAGAGCAAAACGGACTGTTTGTTGCTGAAGGTGAAAAACTTGCGCAAGAATTAATGAGTAGTGATTTCGTTCCTGAATTGCTCGTTTATAAAGAATCTCCAACGCGTGACGTTATTGAAGTTGTTGAACATTATGCCATGGAAGGAGTGCCAATTTATTCTGCACCAAAGCACCAATTCGACCAACTTTGTGATACCAAAAGCCCACAGAATATTCTTGCAGTCGTGAATGTTAAGCCCCACGAACCTGATTTCACAAAGAATTTTATTGTTCTTGACGGAATAAACGATCCTGGAAATCTTGGTACAATTATCCGAACAGCAAATTGGTTTGGTTTCGACCAAATTTTTCTTGGTAAAGATTGTGCCGATGAATTCAATCCAAAAACTGTTCGTGCCACAATGGGTGCAATTTTCAAATCAAAGATAATTCAGTATAATGATATGCCTGAATATCTGACGGCAAATTTCCCAAAGCATAAAATTTATGGTGCGGCTCTTGATGCAACTAAAAAAATAACAGATTTCAAACCTAAAACAAAGTTTGGAATTGTATTTGGAAGCGAGTCTCACGGGATTTCAAAGGAAATGTCGGAAATCATTACCGATACATTTTTGATTGAAGGAAAGGGAAGTGCCGAATCTCTGAATGTAGCCGTTGCAGCTGGAATATCTATGTATCATTTTACGAAATTTATTTGAGAAATGGAAAGTCAGTTTTTAATTGATCATCTGAAATCTCTTTCCAATCCTAAAAATGTAGAGGGAATGGCGAGGTTTGGCATAAGTTCAACTAACACTTTAGGCATCTCAATGCCTGAAATTAGGAAATTAGCCAAATCAATAAAAAAAGACCATTCGCTTGCTTTGGAATTGTGGGATTCAGGTATTCATGAAGCAAAAATTCTTGCATGTTTGATTGCCGATAAAAAGCAATTAACACGAGAAACAATGGATAAATGGGTCTATGAAATAGATTCTTGGGATGTTTGCGATCAGGTGTCAGGTAATTTATTTATCAAAACAAAATTTTATAAAGAATTCATTTTTGATTGTGCTTTGAAGGAAGATGAATTTGTAAGGAGAACTGCATTTTCTATGATTGCATATTCTGCTGTTCATCATAAAAGATTAAACGATCTGGATTTTTTGGATTATTTACCACTTTTTATAAAGTACTGCACAGACGAAAGAAATTTTGTTAAAAAAGCTGTAAATTGGGCAATCCGGCAAATAGGGAAGCGAAGTTTATACCTTAATGAGAAAATGGTGAAATTTTGCGAAAGTATAATAGCGAATAATGCGAATTCAAAATCCGCAAAATGGATTGCAAAAGGGGCAATTAGGGAATTAACAAGCGATAAAACAATTGCAATAATTTCAAAAAGAAAAAATAAACTTGCAAAATAAAATTGTTTTTATTAAATTATATTTTTAAATTTTTTAAAAAATTAAATTTAGCCAGAAAATTATGTTTAAGAAAATATTAATTGCTAATCGCGGAGAAATTGCTGTTAGAGTTATGCGCTCTGCCAGAGAAATGGGAATTGAGAATATTGCAATCTTCCATGAAGTTGATAAAGAAATGCCTTTTGTTCATTATGCTGACTATGCATACAAACTCACTGCCGCAACACCAAAACAAGCATACTTGGATATTGCTCAAATTATTGATGTTGCAATCAAATCCGGTGCAGAAGCAATTCATCCCGGCTATGGCTTTTTGTCTGAAAGAGCTGAGTTTTCGCGTGCTTGTAGGGATGCCGGCATAAAATTTATAGGTCCATATCCTGAATCGATTGAAATGATGGGAAGCAAAACCAAAGCTCGTGAATTGATGGCAAAAGCCGGCGTGCCAATTGTTCCCGGAACGAAAGAAAAAATTACAGATACTGATCTTGCTATTCAAATTGCTAATAATTTGGGTTATCCTGTTATCCTGAAAGCTGCAGCCGGTGGCGGTGGCAAAGGTATGCGAAAAGTTTACGAATCATCTGATTTGATACCCAATTTCGAAGCCGCACAAAGAGAAGCACTAAAATCTTTTGGCGATGATGCCATTTATATCGAAAAATTTATCGAAAATCCAAAGCATATAGAAATTCAGATTCTTGCTGATGAATTTGGATATTATATTCATCTTGGTGAACGTGATTGCTCTATTCAAAGGCGCCATCAAAAACTTATCGAAGAAGCACCTTCAAGTGTTTTGGATGCCGATATTAGAGAAAAAATGGGTGAAGTTGCGATTGCCGCCGCCAAAGCATGCAATTACGTGAATGCGGGAACAATTGAATTTCTTTTTGATAAAGATAAAAATTTCTATTTTTTGGAAATGAATACTCGTTTGCAAGTGGAGCATCCTGTTACAGAAATGGTTACCGGTATTAATCTTGTTAAACAGCAATTGAAAATTGCCGCTGGAGAAGAACTTGCTTTCAAACAAGAAGATATTCAATGGCGAGGGCATGCAATTGAATGTAGAATCAATGCTGAAGATCCTTTCAACGACTTTATGCCAGATACAGGAAAGATTACTTATTTGCGTCAGCCGGCAGGTTATGGAGTTCGTGTGGATAGTGGAATCGAAACTGGTTCGGAAATCAGTCCGCACTTCGACTCAATGCTTGGAAAGATGATAACAGTTGGAACTGATAGACTTGAGGCAATTAATAGAATGGAAATGGCTTTAAGAAATTTCAGAATTAAAGGTGTAAAAACGGTAATTCCATTTTTATTGACAGTTATGCGACATCCAGAATTTCGTTATGGTCATTTCGATACAGGATTTATTGAGCATTCCTTCGATTTTGAATCACTTGAAAAGATGAAAGCAGAAAATGAAGAGATTATTGCAGCAATAGCGGCTTTTGGGTATAGGATGACACAGAAAAACCGCACTCCTATTAAAACAAAACCACAAGTTAGCAAATGGAAAGAAAAGCAATTATTATTGAGAAGATTGATTTAGGGCTTGGAATATGAGTAAAAATAATGAAAAAAAAGGGGATAATTTCGATTCTTTCGAATATTATTTTAATCGCGAACTTAGTTTGATTGAATTTCAAAGGAGAGTTCTTGCTCAAGCCGAAGATGAAAGCGTTCCGCTTCTTGAAAGAATGAAATTTCTTGCAATAACTAGTTCTAATCTTGATGAATTTTTTATGATTAGAGTTGCAGGTTTAAAAAGTCAAGTTGCTGGTGATGTGATTGAATTGTCTTATGATGGAATGACACCCAAATCACAGCTTATAGAAATCAGAAGACAACTATTGCCAATTTACAAAAGGCAATCCGAACTTTATAATACTTCAATTATTCCGGGTTTAGAAAAAATTGGGGTTGTTTTTCATAAGCCGCAAAATCTTGATGAAAATGATTTGAATAAATTAAGAGATTACTTTACTTTCAATATTATGCCTTTGCTTACTCCGCTTAGTTTGGGTCCGGCAAATCCATTTCCACGTTTGATAAATCGCTCTTTGAATATCGCATTTCTTTTGGTGGACAATAAAAATGGTATGAATGAAAAGCACGTTGCATTTATTCAAATTCCATCTTTTCTTCAGAGAATTATTCCTCTTGGATGGCGAGAAGGACATCATTTTGTTTTGATTGAAGAAATCATAAATGCTTATTCAGATGAACTTTTCCCTGGTTTAAGTGTTGAACTTTCAAGTACATTCCGAGTTACACGTGATGCCGATATTGAAATTGCCGAAGATGAAGCAGATGATTTGCTCGAAGAAATTGCAGAGCAGATAAAAGAACGTAGATGGGGAAGAGCGGCAGTCCGCCTTGAAGTTG
>JANJUO010000294.1 GCA_024710535.1 bacterium | reverse complement strand
TGGCACATCGTCATTAAATTGAGAATCCACATCAAAATCATCCGGTGGCGGCACTTCGTCATAAGGAGATTTTGATTCCGGCTCAATTCTATATACATCTAAATTTGTAAAATAAGACTCTTTGCCGTCCTTTTCCCAGCGCTTGCCTCTAATATTGAAAAGAACTTTGATTTTTGCGCCTTCTTTATATTCATCAAGGAAGTTGCAGCGCTCTTGGGAAGTTTGAAATTTTATCAATTCTGTTGATTGATAGCCACCTGTGCTTAGATTGCATTCAAGCACAAACTCTCTTTTCTGAAATTTTTCAGATACTTTTTGGGTAGGATAAACAACTTTTAAAACACCCGACAATTCAAATCTGTTTTCGCTCATAACTACTTTTTTGTAAATTACTACTTATGTTAAATTAATATTGGAACTAAAAGTTTCAAGCGTGTCAAGACGAATATCTTTCAAATCAAGTATAATTAATCCATCAAGAGCATCATTAAATTTAGGGTCTATATTAAAACTAATGATTTTTGCATTTTCACGTATATATTTTTTTAGTAAAATCGGAGACGAACTATGTATGGTTTCCAAATCATCTAATATTTTATCGATACTTTTGAAATCTTCATTCATAATTTCTGAATTAATTACATCTTCAATAGCACTCAAATCGGGTTTGAATGGCTTTTTGGGACGAACATGATAAGAAAGCTCCAAATTGAAATGATTTTTCTTAATGAAATCAACGATAACACTCTTGCTGATTTTCGAATATGAATTGCTAATACTAACCGGTCCAATCAAATATTTATAATCAGGAAATTTCAATATAAAAAACATTAAGCCCTTCCATAACAAGAAAAGCGGCAGTCTTTTCTGCTGATATTCCTTTACTATAAATGATCTTCCAAGCTCCATACTTCGCTGTAAAATCGGAGTGAAACCATCAGAAAACTTAAACAAACTACTTATATAAAATCCCTTTTTTCCAAATTTCGAATAAATATCCATTCCTTTGCCAATTCTATATGCTCCGGCAACTTGAGAATTATCTTTATCCCAGAGAATCAAATGGTTATAATACAAATCGTATTCGTCCAAATCTATAGATTTATTGGTTCCCTCGCCAATTTCTCTAAATGTAATTTCACGCAATCTGCCAATTTCATTTAATACAGCCGGTATTTGGATACTATTAGCAAAATATACTTCAAAATTTTGCTGGCTAATTATCAGATTATCTTTTAAATTACTAATTTCATCAATCATCAAATCTTTGTTTGTTTCATCAACAATTTCTTCAGGAGCATCATTTAATTCGCTAATAAATTTAGGGAAATAAAATTTATTAATTTCTTCATTGCTTTTCAAAAGATATGTTCTTGCTCGAAGATATCTGCTGTATTGCGATAAATCACTAAATTCTGCTTGCTCTTCTACTGAAATAATATTTCCAATTCTTGCTTTGATTTTATATTTATTTGGATTTGAAGATTCATTTTTTTCATTAAGAATAAATTTCGGATAAATAAATTTTAGCATTTTATTTATTAATTTGTCATTTACCGAAAAGAAAACAGGCACAACAGGCACTTGCGAATACTTCACAAAACGCATCACTTGCTTTAGCCATTTTTTATCGGAGAAAGAATCCCCCGTAACCGACATATTGATTGATTCTGATGCAGGAAAAATGCCTAATGGAACATCTGATTTTACAAGTTGGTATGCTTCGGTGAGAACAGAGTAGCTATAATCTTTTTCATTCAGATAATCGCTTTCCTCAACAATAAGATATTTTTCTATCGGTGAAAGTTTGTTAAGAACAAATTTAGAAATTATTTTTATATCAGGGCGTATTCCAGCAAATAATTTTATCATTAGTAGATAATCAATAGCTCCCATAGGATGATTTGATATTGCAATAAAGGGACCTTTTTTTGGGATTTTCTTTAAATCCTTTTCAGGAATAGAAAAATCAACATTTAATTCATCCAAAAATCTATCAATAAAATCAATACCTTTCAAATTAATATTTCTTTCTATTATTTTATTTAATTTGGAAGCACCCGAATAATCAAGTAGAACTTTCGAGATTGTTTTCAATCCAAAATCTCTAAGATTGAAATAATTTATCTCCGGTATTTTGCTGTTTTCTTTTGCCATAATTCCCTTTATATTATTCAAAAAAAGTTAACTTTTGAATTATAAATTTAACAAATCAAAAATAATTCTTTATGAATATAATATTAGCTTTTTGTTAATTTTTAGATTGTAACATTTTCCAAAATTGTTGCATATCCCTGCCCAACGCCAATACACATTGTTGCAAGAGCATATTTCTTTCTTGTGAGCAATAATTCATTCATCGCTGTAATTATCAATCGAGCACCGGACATACCAAGCGGATGCCCAAGTGCAATTGCTCCACCGTTTGGATTCAATCTTTCGTCATCATTACTAATTCCCCATTCTCTCAAGCAGGCAATAGATTGTGCCGCAAATGCTTCATTCAGTTCAATAACAGACATATCGTCAAGCGTTAATCCTGCTTTTTGGAGAGCCTTTTTTGAAGCGGCAACTGGTCCTATTCCCATAATGCGTGGCTCAACTCCTGCGGCGGCAGAACTTACAATCCTAACTTTTGG
>JANJUO010000431.1 GCA_024710535.1 bacterium | reverse complement strand
GACATCCGTACCGTGCAGGAGCTGCTGGGTCACAACGATGTGAGCACGACGATGATCTACACCCACGTTTTGAACCGTGGCGGGCGCGGGGTGATCAGCCCGCTGGAGCGAATTTCTTAGTCCGAACAACAACCGAAGGGGAAGGGTAATGCGCAAAGAAAAATTCAGTAATGGCGATTTGTTGCGCGACAAGGTCACCGGCATAGAGGGGATTGTGAGCGTAGTTGCCTTTTACGCGACCGGCTGTATCCATTACGGGATTCAGCCGCAGAAGGTTCTGGAGAACGGGACGATGCCCGACTGGACATGGCTTGATGAAAGCCGGCTTGAACTGGTGCGCGCCGGAGCGGTTGCGTTTGATGTTCCTGACGGCGGCACATCCGGGCCGATGCCTCAGGGGCCGCAGGTTTAAAAGGTCGAATTATGGCCGTCGAGACATTCACCCCCCGCGCCGTGACGCTTCCTGGCGATCTGGCGGCGCTGTGCCGCCAGTATCTCGCGCACCTGTCGGCGCGAGGGTATGCGGATAACACTGTGCGGGCCTACCGGCGCGACCTGGAGCAGCTCGTGGGGTATCTGGCTGGCCGGGATCTGACGCTGGTGCAGACTGTGACGACGCCGCATCTGGATGGGTTTGTGGATGCGCTGATCTGCGGCGAGGGGAACGCGCCACGGACGGCTGCGCGGAAGCTGGAGGGCGTGAAAGGGTTGTTCCGCTTCGCGGCATCCCGTGGGCTGCTGACGGCGGAAAACAACCCCTGCAACGGCCTGACGCCGATCCGCTTCCAGGCGGAGCGCAAGGTTGCGCCGGAGCTGGAGCGGCTGCTGGCGATGGTCGACGCGATGCCGGACGGCACGGCGCTGGGTATTCGGGACAAGGCGATCTTCCGGCTGATGCTTGATTCGTCGCTACGGGTCAGCGGCCTGTTGGGTATGGATGTCTATACATCGGATGCGCCTCCGCGCTACACGGTGCGCCCTTCTGGCGTGGTGACGTACCGGGCGAAAGGCGGGCGCACTGAGGAGTCGCTGTGCGACGACGAAACACTGGCGCTGCTGGACCGCTGGCTGGCGGTGCGGCCTCAGTTCGAGCGTGACGACAGCCCGCCGGCGCTGTTTCTCTCGGAGCGCGGGACGCGGCCGACGCGGCAGGCGATCCATGCGCTGATGAAGAAGTACGGCGCGGCGGCCGGGATGCCGCAATTACATGCGCACTTGCTGCGCCATGCCAGGATCGGGGATGCAGTGGAGCGGGGCGATCTGCACCTGGCCAATTATCTTGCCGGACACAAGCAGATGAGCACGACGGCGAACATTTACGGCGCGCAGAGCCGGGAGCGGCTGCGCGCGCGGCTGGCACAGACGTGTCCAGTACGGAGGGTGGCGTGATGCTGGTATTGACGAGGAAGGCGGCTGATGGCACAGGGCCGGACATCGGCAGCAAGGTGTTCGTGGATAGGCATTTAACGATCACGCTGGTTCGCTCTACTTCGTTGGGCGCGGTTCTGGAGTTCAGGAACTCCACCGGCGGGCGCAGCAAGAGCAGTGTGCCATGGGGCGGCTCCGTCCGATTCCCCGATAAGAATTTGCGGGTTTTCGCGCTGCGACAGGATGGCCACGGTGCGCGCCTTGGATTCGAGGCGCCGGAGACTTGCAATATTGTGCGCGACGATATCAGACACCGGAGGGCAGCATGAAGGGGACGATCAACGGGAAGGGCCTGCGGGAGGCGCTGGCGGCCGGCACGCTGGGCCGGGGCTCTGATCAGAGTATTTACCGGCACGCGCTTCTGGAGGCAGGCAGCGGCTTCGTGACTGTCACCACCACCGATTCACAGACGCTGACGGCGGTGCGGGTGGCAGCGTATCTTCCGGAGGGGTTCATCGTGGCGGCCGATGCAGACCGGCTTAAAGCGGTGATGCTCGGCATCGATGGCGATGTGACTGTTGAACTGTCGGACAACCGCCTGACGCTCAGCACAGGGCCGCGCAGACGCTTCAGCATCCCTGTTCTGCCGGCAGAGCATTTCCCGCGCTTCGAGCAGGCGACGGAGGAGGCGGTGCAGGTTGATGCGGCCGAGCTGCGCGCTGCGGTTTCGCTGGTGCGTTATGCGGCAGCGGACAACGATGTTCGGGTGTATTTCAATGGGGTGATCATTGGGCGCGGGCGCGTGTCGGCCAGCAACGGCCACCGCTTCGCCACGGCGCCGCTTTCGGAGAACAACCTGCCGGAGAAGGAGATCATTGTTCCGAAGGCGGCCATTGCGCCGCTGCTGGCGGCGCTGGAACAGGAGGGATCCAGGGTATGGGTGTTACGCCAGAAGGCGGATGTGATCGCCCTGCGGGCTGGTAGCCATGGGCATGCGGTTACCATCCGGCTGATCTGGAGCCCCGTTCCTGACCTTATGCGCGCCATCCCCGGCGGGAAAGAGGATTCCCTGGTGACTATCACTGACGTGGTGCAGTTCGGGATGGCTATCGATCGCGTTTCGCCGTCGGCAAAGGGGCCGCTGCGCCTGATGCGGCTGGAAGGTGATGGCGATGGGATTCGGCTCTCTACCGATGAGGCGGACGACGAGGCGCCAGCCACAGTGACCGCGCCGTTCCATATCGGGATCAGCTGCATCTACCTGCGCGAGGCGTTGAAGGCCTGCGGCGGCGAGGCACAGATCGCCGTCCGCGGCAAGATGGACACCGTGGTGATCACCCCTGTCGGGCGGTCCGATATTCACGCCATAGCGCCGGCCCAGGTATAGGAGGTCACCATGCAAGAAGTTGTGTACATCAAAGGCCCGCTGCACCCGGACCTGTTCGGTGGCGAGACGCCGATTATGGTACCGATCAAGGGGGGGGGTGTTCGAGGCTGTCGTGACCTGGACGGAAAGGGTGTCTCGCCGGCGGACTGTGGAAGTGTTCGCGCGTGACGCGGAGCAGGCTGAGCTGCTGGCGGGGGAGCTGGTTGCGGCTATGTACTGTGATGATGACGTCGACGACGTAGAGGTAGCCAAATTGCGGCGGCTCGATGGCGAGAAACCAGACCAGTCGATGCTGGAGTTCTTCGAACACCATATGAAGGAGGCGGCATGAAAGACCAATGCAATCGTCTGCTCGATGCCCTGCAGAATGGCCCACTGACCACCGGTGAGATTCGCACAAGGCTGGGCATCGGCATGCCGGCCACCCGGGTGTTTGAACTGAAGCGGGCTGGCTACCGCATCGAATCGGAAATGGTGAAAGTTCCGAACCGGTTCGGACAATCCTCACGCGTTGCGAGGTATACGCTTATCGATACCCCTGCAGAACAGGAGCGGAAGGCTGCGTGATGAGCACCAGAAAGCGACCGAGGCAATGCGCCCGTTGCGGGCGCCTGAACGACGCCAAGGAGCGCCAGTGCGTCTCCTGCGGGACGTTCCTGGTCAAGCCGGTATTCCGCATGACAAAAGTGAAGCTGCAAGCGGTGCACGCCCTGGCGCGGCAGAAGGGGCTGGATGATGAGCTGTACCGCCTGCGCCTGCAGGCTGTCGGCGTCAATTCTTCCAAGAAGCTGCGCCGCGATCAGTTCGAAGAGTTCATGGCAGGGCTCAAGGCTCTGCCTGATTCGCCGAGGGCAGCATGATGGCACGCGAAGACAGACTGAGCGGCGCAACCTGGAAGGCATCGATGCCGGAGCGCCCGCACGTGTACATCACGGTGAATCAGGATGCGAATGGCGCGCCGTGCGAGGTGTTCATCCGCTACGACAGGGCCGATGCCTACGAGTGGATCACAGCGATCACGGTGGGCATCACCCGGCAGCTGCAGGCCGGCGTCAGCCTGCGCGAGATTGCCGCCGACCTGATGGAGATCCACAGCCCGGCGACAAGCCACTTCATCCCTGGCGGCGGCGGCGAATGCAGCAGCCTGGCGGCGCGCATCGGGAAGGTGTTGATGCAGCACGCTGAGTGGACAGAAAAGAGTGTGGCGGCATAACGTCCGAAATGAGGCGCCTTCGCGGCCTCATCGCGAAGGTCGCCTCGATTGAAGTGTTGGGCCTCTGCGGCCAAGAA